>JAJYJR010000441.1 GCA_021789355.1 Chloroflexota bacterium
GTGTGGCTGGACAGGCGCGCCCTGCAGAAGGTGCCCCATGCTGCCCGTGAGCGCCCAGTTGACGTCGGCCAGCGGTAGCAGCGCGACGAGGTTCCGCAGCGCGGCGAGATGCGCGTCGGACAGCGCGTTCGGAGCCGTCACTCGCACCTCCCACCGGATACTGACCACTCGCCCACGCTCGCGCAAGATTGCGCATGGGGGTCGCGCCCGCTCTGGGCAGGCGAACCATGAAGTCCGCGTCGGGCTGCCGCGCCGCCGCAGGTCGTCACGCTGGGACGCCCGGCTTCTCCGGGGGCTTCGGGCCAGTCCAGGACGTTGCAGCCTGCTCCGATACGACCTCCTTGTGGCGGATGGCGCGAGGCAAGGCCCCTGGAGCGTGGCGGAGCAGGCTTCTGGCCCGTACCCAGCCGCGCCAAGGACCTTGAGATCGTCGTGTTGCGCCACGAGCTGGCGGTGCTCCGGCGGCAGGTCGCGCGGCCTGCCCTCACCGACACCGATCGGCTCTTCCTGGTCGCGGCGTCCCGGCTGCTCCCGCGGAAGCGCTGGCCGGGCTTCTTCGTCCGACCCGAGACCCTGCTGCGCTGCCACCGTCGGCCTGACTGGCTACGCTGGAGCGCGCGCCACCAGGCCCGTGCTCGAGTCGGAGGCTGCCCGAGGTGATGGAGTGAGCGCAACGGTGCTGGTCGTGGAAGACGAGGTCAAGCTGCGCGATCTCATGCGTGCCTTCCTCGAACGGGAGGGCCTCACGGTGCTCAGCACCGGCTTGGGTGCGGAAGCGATCGCCCTCGGGTCGCGGGCCCGACCCGACCTGGTGGTGCTGGACCTTGGGCTGCCGGACATCCCCGGTGAGGAAGTGGGCCGAGAGCTCCGTCTCGGCGGAAACGTGCCCATCCTGATGCTCACGGCCAAGGCTCGCGAGGAGGATCGCATCCGCGGATTGGAGCTGGGCGCCGACGACTATGTGACCAAGCCCTTCAGTCCCAGGGAGCTGGTGTTGCGGGTCCAGGCGCTCCTGCGCCGCTGCAGGCCGGACCCGAACGAGGGAGAGTGCTCCTCGTTCGGTGGGGCCTTGCTGGTGATTGACGAGGCGCGGCACGAAGTGCACCACCAGGGGCAACTGGTAGCGCTGTCGCCGACCGAGTGGGGCATCCTGTGTGCCCTCGCTCGCGTGCCGGGTCGGGTCTACTCGCGCTATGAGCTCGTCAACTCGGTGCGGGGATACGAATGGGACGGCTACGAGCGCGTCGTGGACTCCCACGTGAAGAACCTCCGACGCAAGCTTCACGACGCCTCTGCCAGCCCGCGGATCATCGAGACTGTCCTCGGGTCGGGCTACCGCCTGTGCGTCGAGCGCGATACCTGACGAGCGCACCTCGCGGTTGCCGCGGCGGGAGCCTCAGGCAGCGGCTGGTGGCCGTGTCGCTCGCGGTGGCGCTGGTGTCCATCGCCTTGCTGGCGGTGGTGACTCTGGTGATCACCGACGGCGACTTCGGCAGCGCGGGCCGCGAGCAAGAGACATCGGTGACCAACGTGCTCGTAACTACCTTGCGCTCGACGTACCTCGCTGCAGGAGGCTGGCGCCCCTCCACTCTCGTGGCCATCGGGGACCTGGCCCGCACGACGGGTTTCGGGCTTGAAGTGAACGCCGCCGGCCGCCGGCTTCTCGATGTTGCCACCTCCCAGGCCGAAGGCCGTTCGCAGGCCTTTCCGATCATCGTCGGCGGCCGGCAGGTGGGCGTCGCCATGGTGCAGTACCCGGCATCGGGACTGTCGCTGGCGGAAACCAGGCTCCGGGATACGATCGGCGTGGCGGTCGTCACCGCGTCGGCTCTGGCCGCGGCAGTGGCGCTGGTGCTGTCCGTGATCGCGTCGGGGCGTTTGGCGGCACCCGTGCGCTCACTCACCCTTGCCGCGCGGCGGCTCGGCGCCGGAGATCTCAGTAGCCGGGTCGGCAGTGTCGACGCCCCCGGCGAGATCGGAGAGCTGGCCCACGCCTTCGACGCCATGGCGACCCATCTCGAGCGCGAGGACGCACTGCGCCGGGCGATGGTGTCCGATCTGGCGCACGAGCTGCGGACTCCTCTGGCGGTGCTGCAAGCGGAGCTGGAGGCGCTCACGGTCGGCATCGAAGAGCCGTCGCCGGCCGCAGTGACCTCGCTCACCGACGAAGTCAGGCACCTTGGCCGCCTCGTCGAGGACCTCGGCGTGCTCTCCGCTGCGGACGCAGCGGGCCTGTCTCTGCGACGGGAGCGCGTCGACCTGGCGAGCGTGGCCGCCAGCGCCGCCGCCCGGCTGGAGGGCCGCTTCGCGGATCGGGGGATCGAGCTCACCACGGCCCTCGTGCCGACCGCCGCGATCGCCGACCCGGAACGGATCGAGCAGATCGTGGTCAACCTCTTGTCCAACGCGGCCAAGTTCACGCCGCCGGGCGGGACGGTTCGCGTCTCGGTCGACCACGATGCGACGACGGGCCACGTGGTCGTGGCCGACACGGGAATCGGGATCCCGGCGGAGGAGCAGGCCAGGGTCTTCGATCGGTTCTTCCGGGGCGAGGGCGCCCGCGGCACCACCGGGTCAGGCGTCGGTCTTGCGGTGGTGGCCACGCTGGCGGCCGCCCACGGCGGCGATGTGCAACTCCAGAGCGCACCCGGTGCGGGGACCTCCGTGACCCTGTCGCTGCCCCTGGCGTGAACGACGTCCCCCGGCGTGGACGGCGCTCCGGCGCTCCCGGAGAGGAAGCTCGGCGAGTCTCCACCTCGTCTCCACATCGTCTCCACACACGCCACCATGCGGCCGGTGAAGGATCAACCGCGACGCGGTGCCGGTGGCGAGCCGGGGCCGGGCCACGATCAGACACGAACGAGAGAAATGAGGTAGATCATGGCAAGACGCACCACTAGGTCGATGGAAGGCATGGGCGATGCCGTGCCAGAGCACGCCTCGGCGAAGAAGGCCGGCTGGGTGACCAGGGTTGCGGTGGGCCTGGCTCTGCTCGCCGTGGCGGTGGGCGGCGTGTTCGCTGTCGTCCCGAATGTCTTCGCTGCCAGTAGCGCACCCACGCACGGCGGGACCACGTGCACCATCGCCGGCGACGAGTGCAGTATCGCCGTTGCCTACGCCAGTGCGAACGATGGAGGTGGCGCCAGGGTGCTCGCCGTGGAGGCCGACACCGAAGCGCACGGCGGGACGGTGACACACCGCGTGTTCGACATCAGGCTGCAGACCAACACCGGCGTGTATGTCGTTCACGTTTTCCGCAACGACAACGCTCCCTACGGCGACGCCGTCTGGTGGGAGAATCGGGCGGAAAACCAGAACCCGAGCGGTGGCCCGACTGGCTCGCCGCCGCCGAGTTCGGCAGGCTCATCGACTGACAGCTCCCCCGATACCAATGGCAGCACCAAGGCAAGCAGCCCGGACGCCAGCCCGGACCAGCCTGCGAGCCTGGCCGGCTCAAGCACTTCCTCGGCGAGCGACAGCCCGCGGATCAGCGCCGTCCAGGCGGCCAGCGACGCCACCAGCTTCGTCACCAGCCGGGGCTACCAGGTGCTCGGGGTGAAGCACGACCAGTTGAAGTCCGGAGGTCAGAAGGACTACTACCAGGTCAAGCTCCAGCTCGGCCAGAACGGTCGCAACCACGGCACGACGAATGTCTGGGTCGACGCCACGTCGTCCCCGGGCACTGTCACGGCTGCGTCTGGCAGTGGGCTCGACTTCCGTGACGCCAACGTCGTGTCACTCGGCACGGCCCAGGGCAACGCAGTGTCGGCGGCCGGTGGAGGTACCGCCTACAAGACGCAGATCAAGGGCGGCAAGTGGCGCTGGTACTGGGTGTTCGTCCGGAACGGGAGCACCAGGTACAAGGTCGGCGTTGCCGCCGCCACCGGCAAGGTTACCCAGGTTCGCCACAGCTGACCCGCGGACCTCGCGCGCTCCCACCACCCAGGATGCCCGGTCCGCCAATGGACCGGGCATCCTGGCGACGGTACGCCGGGCACGTCGCTGAGCTTGCAGTCAACCTCGGTCTGGGTCGGGGCGCCGGTCGGCTCGGTGCTGTCGTTGAGTCTCGAGCCGAACCCGCCGGCCGCCTCGAGCCCTCCGCCACCGTCCTCGGTTCGCGTGCGCAGACCCCGCGAGCTGGCACCACCCCCGACGCGACGCTCCGGGCCGCCGACCCGCGCTACGTCAGGGGGCGGTCCGGGCCCGGCACGCCCGAAAGGACCCGCCGGCCGCCTCGAGCCCTCCGCCCTGCGGTCAGGAAAGTCACCTGGGCCCTCGAATCGCAGGTTCAGGTCAGCTCGACGGTCTCCTGCCAGGCCGGCCGATGCGGTGTGAGCCCCAGTTCGCGGACGCGCCGCTCCACCGCGGCGGCCGCCTCCGGATCGCCGTGTACGATGAAGACCCGGCGGGGGCGCCAGGACGCGACGGCGAAGGGGCGCAGCCAGTCGAGGAGCTCGGGCTCGTCGGCGTGCGCGCTGTATCCGCCGATCGAGCGCACCTGGCAACGCACGCGTCGCCAGTTCCCGTTGATGCGCACCTCGGTCGCGCCCGACTGGGGAGTGCCTACCAGCGCCAGCTGCCCGACTACCACAGCTACATCGACCGGTACGTGACGCCGCCCTGATGGATCGCCTCGTGGCGCCCAGGCGAGCGCTCGGGGTGACCCGGATCAGGCCGACGCCCGTTGCCGGGACCAGCGGGCCGACGATGACATGGTTATCGTCGTCGCGACTCCTCTCGCCCCGACCATTCCCATCTGTCGTTGCGTCGTCAACGAACCGTCGCGCATGGCCGCATAGCCCAGCAGCCAGGCGTTCTCGTTCGCCTGAGCGCTTTGAGCCCTTCGAGCGCTCATTGATGGCGCACCCCACTGCGGTTGTGCAGGTCGTTGTGCGACAATCCGCACATGGCCACCAACCTCGACATCAATCCGAGACTGTTGCAGCGCGCGCTCGAGGTGAGCGGAGAACGGACCAAGACTGCGGTCGTGACCCGGGCGCTCGAGGAGTACGTGGCGCGCCGTGAGCAGAAGCGCCTGCTCGAGCTGTTCGGAGCGCTCGAGTGGGACCGCCGGTACGACTACAAGGCCGAGCGCTCCCGGGCGTGAGCCTGTTCGTCGACACGAGCACCTGGTCGCTGGCGTTCCGCCGCGACCAGGTGCAGCACGAGCCGGCGGTCGATCGGCTGCATCAGGCCCTCGACGGCAGCGAAACGGTCTTCTCGACCGGCCTCGTCCTGCAGGAGCTGCTCCAGGGATTCTCCGGACCCAAGGCGCGGAAGGCGATCATCGAGCGCTTCGCGGCCCTGCCTCTGCTGGTGCCCGATCGCGAGGACCACATCGCGGCGGCTGAGATCCGCAATGCGTGTCGACGCGCCGGGGTTCAGATCGGGACGATCGACGCGCT
>JAJYJR010000442.1 GCA_021789355.1 Chloroflexota bacterium
CCTTGAGCAGCTTGCGCTTGGTCACGATCGCCGCGTCCTTGCCCAACGACTTCTCGGTCCAGATCTCCGCGTCCCCGTAGATCACCGGCATGTCGGGGTCGCCGGCCAGCGCGGCGCGCAGAAACGCGACCACCCGCCCCAAGAGGGAGCCGCTCACCGCCAGCGCCGCCGTCGCCCCCGTCGCCGCGTGGGCGGGATAGCTCGCGGCCGTCCCGTGCATCGCCCGATGGGTCGTCACACTGGCCGTCGCCGTCTCGAGCGTGACCAGCGGATCGGTCCCCAGTCGCGGATCCAGGGTGGCCGCACCAGCGATCGTCCAGCGGATGGCGGCGCGCACGATCGGGACGCCCACCCGCACGACGAAATCGGCCGCCCAGCGCAGTCCCGCCCGAAGCGCGCGCACCGGGGCCGCCAGCGGATCGCTGCGCGTGGGCACCGCGTGGTCAAGCGTCACGCCCGAGCCGGCCACACCTCGGCCGGCCGAAGCACCGCGCGCACCCGGGAACCCGGCGCGTGCCGGGCCATCGTCGCCCCGCTCGTCCGCCCGCGATGCGTTCGTGGGGTCAGCGCGACCCGCGATCCCCGCCAGATTGGTGCGCCCCGCCCGCGGGATCGCCACGAGGAAGATGGCGATACCGGCCACCGCCAGCGCGAGGTCGAGCAGCGAGCTCGTCAGCCGATCCACCCAGGCCAGTGGATCGGCCCCCAGGAGCATGACCAGCGGGATCAGCCAGACCGCGCAGCGCGCCAGGAGACGGACGCCGCTGACGAGGCGGGCGATCGCCAGCCGGCGGGCGTCGCCGGCGCTCAACGCCCCGACGTGCGGTGCCAGGAGCAGCACCCCTTCGGCCGCCGCCCACAGGGCGAGGGGCACCCACAGGATCGCGCTCGCGTCGGGGCCCAGGCGCGCGAAGAGGCCGGCGTTGGGGGCCAGACGGGGCCAGGCCAGCGCGGCGAGCGCAGCGGCCAGGTACAGGGGGAAGCTGAGCTGCGGGCGGTTCGCCCCGCCGGCCAGCGGCTGTCGCGTCGCGTCGTCCATCGTCGTGCTCCCTCGCCCTGCGGTCCCGCGCAGCGGGTCTGCGAGAGGCTGGGCGAGGGGGTGGCGCTGTCAAGGGTTGGAGCATCTCGAGGCAGACGGCGAGTTCGCTCGGCGCGCGGACGGACCGACCAGGCGGACGCTCCCTGCGTCACGACTGAATGGACCGGACAGTGTTCGAGCCTGGAAGGACGTGTTCCCGGCGGTCGCCCTGACCCACGCACAACCGTGGCTGAACGCACGTCCACCGACGCCGTGCGGTTGCATACGGCGAACAGGAACAGGGCTTCTGAACCAAGCAGGTGGGAGTTCGTGACCTGGGCCTGGGCTGATTGCGGAGGGTGACACGGAGGGATCCAGCCGCCATGACGGCTGGTGGCGCGGGTACCATGGTCGATCGATGCTCAGTCTGGACGCTCCGATGCCGATCGAGCGCATCACACTGGACGCCTTCGCGCGTCTCCACGCCGCGCGGGCTGGGCAATTCATGTGGTTCCTCGGAGCCGGGGCGTCCGTGTCAGCTGGTGTCCCGACTGCCAGCCAACTCATCTGGCAGTTCAAGCGATTCCTGTATGCGACGCAGACCACGACCCCGATCAACGGGATCGATGTGGCCGATCCCGTTGTGCGTCGGCGTCTCCAACGCCACTTCGACGAGTCGGGGACCCTGCCGTCTGCCGGCACACCGGAGGAGTACGGAGCCTTCTTCGAGGCCGCCTATCCGCACGCCGCGGACCGGAGGCGGATGCTGGACGAGATGATCGCTGCAGCGCGGCCAGGGTACGGCCAGCTCGCCCTGGCAGCCCTGATGCTCGAGCGCATCGTCCCAGCCATCTGGACAACGAACTTTGATCGCGCGGTTGAGGACGCCGTGGCGGGGCTCTCGGGCACGACGACGGCGCTGACGACGGCATCCCTGACGGAACCCGGGATCGCTCTGCGCGCCTTCACAGAAAGTCGATTCCCACTGCTCGTAAAGCTCCACGGCGATTACCAATCCGAGAACCTGAAGAACACGTCGGCCGAGCTACGCGAGCAGGACGCCAAGCTGCGCCAGGCGCTCCACAGCGCCTGCCAGCGCTTCGGGCTCGTCGTGGCTGGATACAGCGGACGCGATGTATCGGTGATGGAGGCGCTGTCGGTCGCGGTCGAGCAGGCCGACGCGTTCCCGGCTGGCCTCTTCTGGATCCATCGAGACCCAGATCCTCCAGGAGGTCGGCCCGCCGAGCTGCTCGATCGCGCGGCGGCGCGCGGGATTCAGGTCGCGTGGGTCCAGGCTGGTACGTTTGACGAACTGATGGGAAGCGTTCTGGTGCCGATCAGCGTTCCGGCAGGCGCGAGTGCCAAGATAGATGCCGCCAGGCCGCCGGCGCGCTTCGTCCCATTCGCGCTCACGCCGGCGGGCAACGGCTGGCCGGTTATCCGCCTGAACTCGCTGCGTCTTCTTGGCCACCCGACGACGTGCCGGCGAGTCGAGTGTGTGATCGGTGGGACGAAAGAGGTTCGTCGAGCGGTGATGGAAGCCGACGGCCACCTTCTCGCCGTCAGGCGGCGGGACGGCGTGGTGGGGTTCGGTGAAGACCGCGAGTTCCATCGGGTCTTCGACCCCTATCGAATCACGGCGTTCGACGTACAGCCACTGGTGGGTCGCGCCGGAAACTCGACGGATGTGGGGCTCATCTATGAGGCGCTCGCTGGCGCTCTGGCGCGTGAGCGGCAGCTCGTCCATCGCCGGATGAAGGGACAGCACATCCTCACGATCGATGGGGCCTTGGCCGCCGATGCGAGGTTTGCGGCCCTTCGCGGGGTCGCCTCGACGCTGGCGGGCACGATCCCGCGAACCACACTCGGATGGGCCGAAGGTGTCGAGCTCGCCCTCGAGTGGCACGCCGAGCAGCCGTGGCTGGTGTTCGAGCCCATGGTTTGGGCCGAACGCCCGGCAGATGAGGAACAGCGGGACATCCGGCTGGCCTGGCTGAAGAACCGCACGGCGCCTCGCTACAACCGCGCTTGGAACTCGCTCTTCGAGGCGTGGGCGGCGACACTCGCCACGCCAGGCGCCGTCTCGCTGTTCGGTGTCCCTCAGGCGGACGGCCTCGACGCCACCTTCGAGTTGGACCCCACCACCGCATTCAGCAGGGCACTGGTATGACTCGGAACCCGGCTGAGCTTGGAGCTCACAGACGACTGCCCGAACCTGAGCTCCTGTTCGACCTTGCGGATACCAGCCATCGCCATGCACATCCGCTGTACGGCCTTCTCCAGTTCGGACCCCTCAGTGCCGGCGCGATGGCCATGCTCGCGCCACAGATCCGTCTTGCCCCAATCACACCGCACCAGGAGCTCGGCCCATTGAGCGGCCTCGTCGAGGAGTTGCGGAAGCAGCACCGTCCGACCGAGCGGCGAACGTACCTGCCCGACTATCCCGGGATGGGCCGTCTCTTCCGGCGCGAGGCCGTGATCGCAAGACCACCGGCACGCGTCGAGCTGGCCGCTGACCTGGATGCGCGCCTGGCCGCGTCCGACAAGCCTTACCTCGTTCTGGCCGAAGCGGTAAGCCACGCGATCGCTCAGCTCGAGGCGTGCCGCCCCGACTGGGACATCGCAGTGATCTACCTGCCCGCCCGCTGGTCCCTGGCATTCAAGGGTCCCGACGACGATTTCGACCTCCACGACTACGTGAAGGCAATCGCCGCGGCGCGGGCGATCCCCTCCCAGATCGTTACCGAGGAGAAGGCGCTCCGCTACGGCGATCGGGCTAGCGTCGCCTGGAGGCTGTCAATCGCGCTCTATACCAAGGCCGGTGGCGTGCCCTGGAAGATGGTGCCGCAAGAGCCTGAGACCGCCTTCATCGGCCTCAGCTACGCGCTGCGAGGCGACAGCCCGAGCGGCCCGCGGTTCGTCACCTGCTGCTCCCAGGTCTTCGACACAGAGGGGGTCGGCTTGGAGTTCGTCGCCTTCGAGACGGACCGCGATCGGGTGACCGTGATCAACGACAACCCGTTCCTCACGCGGGAGCAGATGCGGGCGGTCGTTGCGAGCAGCCTCGCCCTGTACGTCGACCGGCAGGCCGGACGCACGCCACGGCGCGTCGTCCTCCACAAGCAGACCGAGTTCCGCCGCGACGAGCTTGACGGGATCTATGACGCGCTCCCGTCGGTCGCGGAGGTCGAGGCGGTCCAGATCCTCGAACATCCGAACTGGCGCGGGGTCCTGCTCAACGCGGCGCGGACCCTCACCGTCGATCGCCGCAGCGAGCCCGACAACTACCCGGTCCATCGGGGGACAAGCCTGATCCTCGACGAGCGGGACATGCTGCTCTGGACGCATGGCAACGCAGCGGCTGTCACGGGCGGTCAGGGCTATCTCCAGGGCGGCAAAGGCATCCCCCGACCGATCATCGTCCGCCGTTTCGCAGGCCGCAGTGCGCCGACGCTCGTCGCATCGGAGATCCTCGGGCTGACCAAGATGGACTGGAACAACGATGCGCTCTATGACATTCTGCCGGCCACCCTCGGCTTCGCCTCCACCTTGGCTCAAGTCATCAAGCGGATGCCCGCGATCGATCGGCGAACGTATCCCTTCCGGCTGTTCATGTAGTCATTGACAGACCTGGTTCGGCACCCCACACTCGACCCGCATTCGTCCGACAACGTTATGTGCGAGGGCCGTTCCCGTTAGCGGGAGCGGTCCTCCTTCCTTCTGCGCAGCGTCAGCGTTCAGTTCGATCGGCGCTCGTCATCGGTAGTCCACGTTCACGCGGCGCCGGACCTCAGGCACCATTCGGCATCCGAGCGTGCGCCTCCTCTGGTCTTCGTCCGAATGCGATCTCAAGGACCGTTCATCGCGGCGAGTGTGTCGGGATGCTCGAACCGGCGGACAACCGCGCCTGTGCACCAGGACGCCTGGCCCGATGGAGCCCGCACCCTCTGGCCAGCACGGTCTGGCACGCCGAGCGGCTCTCGCGCAGAATCGGCGGATCATGGAGCGGATCAGCCTGAACCAGCTCGACGAGACACCGGCTGTGCTGTGCGTCGGCATGGCCGCCGGCGCGCCTCCCTGCGAGTCGGCGCGCGGGGCGTGGGGCGAGCTGTGCCCCGACTGCGGTGCTCGCCTGCCGCCCCTGCCAACGCCGCTCCAGTCCTGGCACGCCGCCCGAAGGAACGACCCAATCCTCTCGGAACGCGCCCGCGCCCTGCGCTCGCCCCTGCGGAACTGGCACCTGCGCTGACGTGCTAGCCCGGCCCGGCCGGGGGTGCTACCGATCGAGCTGTGCCCAGCCGCCACGAGCCTTTCGATCCGGCTTCTTGCCCGGCTGATCGGCAGTCGTCGTGCCGACCGCCGAGGGCCAGGGCCACTGGTC
>JAJYJR010000443.1 GCA_021789355.1 Chloroflexota bacterium
ACGTCTCGCCCGGGAAGATGGTCTGGCCGAAGGTCTGCATCTTCCACTGGTTGGAGGGCACGATCCCCGCCGCCTCGCCGGGCAGGTCGATGCCGGTGGGCGAGCCGAACCCGAACTGGTGGGCCCAGTAGGCCAGCCGGTCGATCCCCACCAGCGCCGCCGCCTGGTAGAAGAACGTGTCGGATGACTGGGCGTAGGCGCCCTCGACGGTGAGGGGCCCGAACCCCGCGCCGTTCCAGTCCCGGAAGGTCTGGCCGTCCAGCGTCAGGTACGGGTAGGTGGGCAACGTCTGTGCCGGCGTCAGCTTCCCGTCCGCCAGGACCGCGCTCCCCGTCACCAGCTTGTAGGTGGACCCGGGCGGGTAGATCTCGCCGATCGCGTGGTCGAGCAGCGGATGGTTCGGGTCGGTCACGAGCGCCTGGTACGCCTGGGTGGAGATGCCCTGCTCGAACGCGTTGTCATCGTAGGTGGGCAGGCTCACCATCGCGAGGATCTCACCGGTCTGGGGGTTCATCACGATGACGACCCCCTCCTTGAGTCCCGCGGTCTGCAGCCCCCACTCCAGCGCGGTCTGCGCCTGCTCCTGCATCTTCAGGTCGATCGAGAGCTGCAGCGTGTCGCCCGCCTGCGGCTGGGTGGGCGTGGACAACACCTGGATCGGCCGGCCGGAGGCGTCGCGCTCCACCTCCTGGACGCCGTACGTCCCCCGCAGCTGCTGCTCGTACTGGGCCTCGAGGCCGGTCTGGCCGATCATGTCGTTCGGCAGGTAGCCCTGGGACTGGAGAGCCTGGAGCTGCGCCGCGTCGATGGGCCCCGTGTACCCCAGGACCTGCGACAGCAGCGACCCGTACGTGTACTGGCGCCGGGAGTCGACCACGATCTGGACCCCGGGCAGCTCGAGATGATCCTCGGCGATCAGCTGCGCGGTGGCCTGGGACACGTTCGTCGCCACCTTGACGCCGTCGAACACCGCACCGGCATTGGCGTCGATGGTCTCGTTGATCTGCGTGGTCGACAGATGGAGGAGCTCCGCGAGGCGGCTCACAACGTCCGACCGTTGCGGAAAGGGCAGGTCGGCGGGGATGACCTCCACGGCGAACGTCGGAACGTTTTCGACCAGGGGCCGCCCGGCGCGGTCGACGATGATCCCGCGCGTCGACTGGATCGGCTCGAGCGAGGTCATGTTCGCGTAGGCCTGTGCGCCGTACTGGGCGCCCTGGGCGACCTGGAGGTAGGCCAACCGCGCGGTGAACGTGCCCAGGATGAGCACCACGACCAGGCCGAAGGCCACGAAGCGCCCGAGCGACCGCGGGCGCCGGGGATGCTCGTCGCAGAACGCGCTCATGGGGCCGTCACCGGCCGGGGGAACGTGACGCGTGATGGCATGGACGGCGGGAGCATAGCTCGGGACCCGAAGTGAGGCGTTGCACCCGCATCGCCGATCGCGGCGGGCCTGGTGTCCGCCCGCCCGGCGGCCGCTCGCCATGCCAATCTTGGTGCCGAAGGTGGGTCTCGAACCCACACGGGGTTGCCCCCGGCGGAGTTTAAGGCGGCCCCGTACCGTCCGTGAGCGTCCGCGGGTGCATCATCCACGCACGAACCGAACTCCCATTCGGGCCGTCAGACCGAGTCTGTCCGGGCGGGAAGCTGCCGGTGAAGCTGCCAGCCTGACCGCGCGCCGAAAGGGCAGCCCCGCTGCGGCGCCTGAACCGTGCGGCCGGAGCCCGGGTCCCGGCCGCGCCAGAAGGAGGACCTTCTGTCGCACCACGAGGCTTCTCGTGGCCGCTACGATGAGCGAACCAGGTGAGGGGTAGATGAGCGACGACCGGAACCTCCTGTACTACGGCGACAACCTCGACGTGTTGCGGAGGCACGTCCGGGATGAGTCGGTGGACCTCGTGTACCTCGACCCGCCCTTCAACTCGAACGCGAACTACAACGTGCTGTTCGAGGAGCACGGGGAGCGCGCTGCCGCCCAGATCGAGGCGTTCGAGGACACGTGGGAGTGGAACACCGAGGCCGCCGCCGCCTACCAAGACGTCGTCGAGCAGGGCGGGGAAGTCGCCAAGGCGATGCTCGCGTTCCGCACGTTCCTGGGTACCTCCGACATGCTGGCGTACCTCTCGATGATGGCGCCTCGGCTCATCGAGCTTCACCGCGTCCTCAAGCCGACCGGCTCGCTCTACCTCCACTGCGACCCGACGGCCAGCCACTACCTCAAGCTTCTACTGGACGCGATCTTCGATCCGCGCAACTTCCGGAACGAGATCATCTGGAAGCGCACCAGCGGTCACAGCGACGCCACGCGGTTCGGTCGGGTGCACGACGTGCTCCTCTACTACGTCAGGAGCGATGCGGGGCGGTGGAACAAGACGTACCAGCCCTACGACCCGGACTACGTCGAGCAGTACTACCGCTACCGCGACACGGATGGTCGGCGCTTCATGTCAGCTGACCTCGGGGCCGCCGGGTTGACGGGGGGCGGCTACGACTACGAGTGGCACGGAGTCGTCCGAACGTGGCGCCTCCCGATCGAGTCGATGCAGCGCCTCGACGGCGAGGGCCGGATCTTCTACACGAAGAACGGCGTCCCCCGGCTCAAGCGGTTTCTAGACGAGTCCAAGGGCCTCCCAGCCCAGGACGTTTGGACCGACATCGAGGCACTCCGATCGTGGCACGCGGAGAAACTCGGCTACCCGACGCAGAAGCCCATCGCCCTGCTCCGACGCATTGTGGCCGCCTCTTCGGAACCAGGCGAGGTCGTGCTCGACCCGTTCTGCGGCTGTGGCACCGCCGTGGACGCGGCTCAAGAGCTGGGGCGGTCGTGGATCGGGATCGACATCACGCACCTCGCTATCGGCCTCATCAAACACCGTCTCGTTGACCGGTACGGCCCAGAGATTGCCCAGACGTACCGCGTGATCGGCGAGCCCACGACCGGTGAGGACGCCGCCGTGCTGGCGCGTGAGGACCCGTTCCAGTTCCAGGCGTGGGCGCTCGGCTTGGTGGGTGCACGCGTCGCGGGGAGCGACAAGAAGGGTGGCGACAAAGGCATCGACGGACGCCTCTACTTCCACGACTCCAACGGGGGCCCGACGCGCCAGATCGTGTTCTCGGTGAAGGCCGGAGAACACCTCGTGCCCGCATACGTTCACGAACTGCGCGGTGTCATCGAACGTGAACGGGCGGAGATCGGCGTCCTCATCACCTTCAAGGAGCCAACAGCCGGGATGCGAGTCGAGGCGACAAGCGCCGGCTTCTACACCTCGCCATGGGGCAACCATCCTCGTCTGCAGATCCGGACAGTCGGAGAGTTGCTCGCCGGACGGGGCATCGACTACCCGCACGTGACAGGTGCAAACGTGACTCATCGACGAGCCCAGCGGGCGCGTGAGGTCGAACCACAGAGCCTTGGCATGTTCGACCGGGCAGCCGAGCGGGCGCTCCCCTACGGCGAGGACAGCGAGCCCGAGTCGACATGATCGAGAGGCTTCCGGACGACTGGCGCCGCGCGCTGAGCCACCGGATCAACGCTGACGATCTCCAAGCCCTCGACTGGTTCGTCGCGGAAGAGCGGCAGTATCATGATGTCTACCCACCAGATCAGCAGGTGTTCGCCGCCTTCGAGCTGACGCCGTTCGAGTCAGTTCGAGCGGTCGTATTGGGCCAAGATCCCTATTACCAGCCCGGGCTGGCCTGTGGGCTGGCCTTCGCGGTCCCGGCTGAGCTCCCGCACCGGAAACGGCCTTTGGCGCTTCGGCGCATCCTCGCTGAGGCAGAGCCCGAGCAGGACATCGAGATGGCTGGGGACGCGACGCTCCAGCCGTGGGCCAACAACGGCGTCCTGCTGTTGAACACCGTGCTGACGGTTCGACAAGGGAAGGCGGGCAGCCACGCCGGTCACGGGTGGGAGCAGTTCACGAGCGCCGTCATCGACGCCGTGGCGGAGCAGCCCGGGCCGATCGCATTTCTGCTCTGGGGTGAGGCGGCCAAGCACAAAGGTGGACGCATCGATCAGTCGCGTCACATCGTCATCACGTCAGCGCACCCTTCGGCACGACTGGCTAGATCGGATCCGAATAGCTTCCGCGGCAGCCAGCCGTTCAGCCGCGCGAACGCAGAGCTGCAGAGGCGCGGCGCGCCGCGGATCGACTGGGCTCTGCGCTGACCGCCCAGGCCGCACTTCGGGAACATGAACGACGAGGTCCGTGGATACCGGCCGATGAGGCCCTACGGCGATGGTGGTGGCGTACGGAGAACGTCGACACCGCCGCCAAGTCCGATGAGGACCAAGAAGCCGCACGTGGCGAGAAGCACGGCCACGATAGTCAGACGGCGCCCTGCAAAGAGGTCGTTCGCCACCCTAACGCCAGACTGGTAGGAGAGGATCGTCGCGTACCGCAGCGCTTCGGCCTCGGCAGCGCGCAATGCGTTGCGTGGTTCCGCATCTGGGGCGATCTTTTTGGCGAGATCACCCAACCCATCCAGGCTGATGCCCCCTCCGTACACCATGCCTGCAGCCAATGCTGTCATGATGATCGCTCCCACTAGGACGATGTCCGCGGCTGCCAAGAGGACGAATGAGATCTGTCTCGCGCTCGATGCCGTTTGAGCGGGTGGAAGCGCGATGGCCGTGCCGCCGAGTGCAAAAGGCACCAGGGCCAGCAGGAAGGTCAGATGCGCAGCTGACTTGTCCTGGAGGGACTTCACGGCAGACTCCGCGAGATCGTTGCTTTTCCTGGCGACATCGACCGCGTATTCGGCGGACTTGTCGTCAGAAGCCGCGGCGGCGATCCACTGCGGAACGGCGCCAGGGGAGGTGGCCTCCAGCATCTCAGCAGTGGCTAGGTCGTTAGTGAGGTAGGCGAGGATCCGTCGCAGCGTCTGGGGCATTGAGGCGTTCCTCCAACGCACGGACGATCGCGATGCCAACTTGTTCTGCTTCTCCGCCAACGAACATCCACTGTCCGTTCGGGTTCGCGTCGAGGAAGTAGAGCTGGCCTTCATCGTCGATGAGCCAGTCCTGCGAAGAGAACCCGAGCCCGAGGCTCGCGGCTAGTCTCCGCGCTGGCCCAGACACGATCGACGTGATGGTCGATTCAGCCGTCACAAAGCGGCTGTGGTTTTCGATGTTGCTTCTCCAGTCGAGCTCGCGCGCCGAGAGCTGAGCAACGAAGCAAGCGTCGTCGACGGTCACCACGCGCAGGTGAAGGCTCGCAAGGAGGAGGCGCTGCAGAATGATCGGGGGCCCGCCTAGTAGATCGTTCCACCAATACGCTTACGGTCTGATCTATACTCGCCATGCTGATCTGCCCCACCGCTGTCGGAGGCGAGCATGGCCGGAAGGACGAAGCGCGCAGCGCTGGCACTGAGCGAGGAC
>JAJYJR010000444.1 GCA_021789355.1 Chloroflexota bacterium
ACTAACCTGCTCGCCGAGTCGGGGCGGCCGCTGGACGTGCGGGCCTCGCTCCACTATGGGCGCTGCCACCTCGACGCCGCCGTGCCGTCGGACTCCCCCGCCCAGGCCCTCGAGGACCTGGCCGGGTGCCGGGTCGCGACCTCGCACCCGGCCTTCGCGGGCCGGTTCTTCCGTGAGCACGGGATCGACGTGGAGCTGGTCCCCATCAGCGGCGCGGTCGAGGTGGCGCCGCGCATGGGTCTGGCCGACGCCATCGTGGACCTGGTCTCCACCGGTTCGACGCTGCTCGTCAACGGGCTCCGTTCCGTGGGCACGCTGCTCGCGAGCGAGGCCATCCTGGTTGCCGAACCGGGCGCGGATGGCCCCGCGGCCGAGGTCGTCACCATGCTGCAGGCCGTCGTGGACGGCCGGGAGCGCCGGTACGTGATGATGAACGCGCCGCTCTCCGCCCTCGCCGAGATCGAGGCGCTCCTGCCCGGCCTCGGCTCGCCGAGCGTACTGCCGCTGGCCAGGACCGACATGGTGGCGGTCCACGCCGTCGTCGGTGCCGGCGAGATATGGGGACTCCTCGGGCGACTTCGCGGCGCGGGGGCGTCGGGAATCCTGGTGCTGCCCATCGAGCTGCTGATCCCGTGAGCGAGCCGGATGCGGGGGCCGGCCGCCCCTCCCCCACGGCTCCGCCGGTCACGCTTCGGCGTGTGCGTCTGTGCGATCTCTCGGCCGAACAGCGAGACGCCCTCGTCCGCCGTTCCGCGGGCACCGGCGAGGACGTCCGGGATGCCGCGCGGGCGATCGTACGGGCCGTCCGGACCGGGGGCGACGCCGTGCTGCGGGACCTGGGCGAACGGCACGGTGGCGCGTGGACCGAGGGGATCCCGCCCGGATCTCCGGCGGGGACGCAGGCGCCGATCCGCGTCCCCGCCGATCGGCTGCGCGCGGCGGATGGCGCGCTCGCGCCCGGGCTCCGAGAGGGGCTCCTGCTGATGGCCCGCCACATCGAGGCGTTCCACCGCGTGCAGGTCCCGGCGCGCGAGCAGTGGGTGGACGTCGCGCCGGGGATCCGTGTCGGGCGGGTCTGGCGCCCGCTGGACCGGGTCGGGATCTACGTCCCCGGCGGCGAGGCCGCCTACCCGAGCTCGCTGCTGATGGGGGTCATCCCGGCTCGACTCGCCGGGGTGGGCGCGGTCGTCGTGGCGAGCCCCGCGGGCCGCGACGGGTCGCTCTCGCCGGTTCTGCTGGGCGCCGCCGGTCTGCTGGGGGTGGAGGAGTTCTACGCGATGGGCGGAGCCCAGGCGATCGCCGCGCTGGCGCACGGCACTGCCTCGGTGCGCGCCGTCGACCGGATCGTGGGTCCCGGCAACGCATGGGTCACTGCCGCCAAGCTGGAGGTGCTCGGCGACGTCGCGATCGACATGCCGGCCGGTCCGTCCGAGGTCATGGTCCTGGCGGACGGGACGGCCGAACCGGCCCACGTGGCGGCCGACTTGCTGAGCCAGGCCGAGCACGGCGCCGATTCGGCCGCCGTGCTCGTGGTGACGGACGAGGCGATCGCAGACGCGGTGCAGGCCGAGGTCGACCGCCAGCTGCCACTCCAGCCGCGGCTGCGGTTCCTGGCCGCATCGCTCGGGTCGGCGGGGCTGATCGTGGTGGCCGACCAGCTTGACGATGCGGTGGCCTTCGTCAACGAGTACGCGCCCGAGCACCTGTCGGTGGCCGTGGACGGCGCCGTCGAGCTGCTCCCGCGGATCCGCCACGCGGGTTCGGTGTTCCTCGGCGCGTACGCCCCGGAGTCCGCCGGGGACTACGCGACCGGGTCGAACCACATCCTGCCCACCGGCCGGCTGGCCCGCGCGTACGGGCCGCTCTCGGTCGAGGCGTTCGGGCACTGGATGCAGGCGCAGGTCGTGGACCGGGATGGCCTCGCTTCCATCGCGCCGGCCGTGGCGGCGGTCGCGGAGGCCGAGGGGCTGATCGCCCACCGGCGCGCGGTCGAGATCCGGTTCGAGAACCAAGCGCCGGAGGCACGCACCCCGTGAGCACGCACCCCGTGAGCACGCACCCCGCCAGCGTCGCCGGGATGGCGCACGGTCCCGACCCAGACCTGTCCGTCCCGCCCGGCGGCGGCACGGGCTACCAGTGGGAGGCCAGCGACGCGGAGATCGCTGCCGCCCACGGGCTGGATCCGGCGCAGGTGGTCCGATTCGACACGAACACCTCGCCGCGCACGGCCCCCGCGCTGCCGGGATGGATCGACGCCGCGGCTGCGGACGGGCGGCTCAACGAGTACCCCGACGCGACCTACGCCCGGCTCACACGGGCCATCTCGGCGCGGGTCGGGGTCCCCCCCGGTTGGATCACGGTGGGCGCCGGGGCGGACGAGATCCTGGACCTCGCCGCGAAGAGCTGCCTCCGCGCGGGCGCGCGGGCCGTGGTTCCCACGCCGAGCTATGCCATGTACCCGGTGGTGACGCGCCAGCGCGGCGCCGTGCTGGTCGACGTGCCTCGCGGCCGTCCCGAGGACGGGTTTCCGCTCGATGAGGAGGCCCTCCTCCGCGCGGCGGCCGGCGCCGATCTCACCTGGCTGTGCGACCCGAACAACCCGACCGGGACCGCCGAGGCGCAGGCGACCCTGCTGAGGCTGCTCGATCGGCTGGCCGCCCAACCTGGCGGCGGGCCCATCGTGGTGGTCGACGAGGCCTACCGGGAGTTCGCGGGCGCGAGCCTGGTCGGCGAGGTGGGGCGGTTCCCCCGCCTGGTGGTCGTTCGCACGCT
The DNA here is from genome assembly GCA_021789355.1 of Chloroflexota bacterium. The sequence goes on from JAJYJR010000444.1 coordinate 2,773, forward strand.
GTCCAAGGCGTATGGGCTGGCCGGGATCCGCGTGGGCTACGCGGTGGCCCAACCAGCGCTCACGGCGCGCCTCTCGGCCGTTCGTCCGCCCGGCAGCGTCGCGACACTGTCGGCGTCGATCGCCGCGGCCGCGCTGACCGACCCGGCGTTCGCCGCCACGAACGTGGCCATGCTCGCGGAGGAGCGCGAACGATTCCGGAAGGCGCTCCTGGACGCGGGCTGGCGGGCCATGCCGAGCGTCGCGAACTTCCTGCTGGTCGACATGCGTACCCCCGAGGCGGCCGACGCCGCTGCGGGGCGGCTCCTGCGCCACGGACTCGTCCCGCGCCGGTTCGGACCCGGGCCGCTGCGCGCCTTCGTGCGGTTGACGGTCCGGACGCCCGACCAGGACGACAGACTCATCGCCGTGCTGGGCGCCGGGCCCGGCCGGGGCACCGAGCCCGGAAAGGGGACAGCCACATGAGCGACGCGGCATCGCGGCGCGCGGAGGTGCGCCGCACCACCCGCGAGACCGACGTGCGGGTCGGGCTCGACCTGGACGGGTCGGGGCAGGCCCGGATCAGCACCGGTGTCGGGTTCTACGATCACCTGCTGACGTCGCTCGCGCACCACGCGCTGTTCGACCTCGAGATCGACGCCACCGGGGACCTGCACGTCGACGAGCACCACACGGTGGAGGACGTGGCGCTGGCGCTGGGACGCGCGCTGCGGCGCGCGCTGGGCGACGCGGCCGGTATCGAGCGGTTCGGCGACGCGTCCGTGCCCATGGACGAGGCACTGGCGCACGCCGTCGTCGACTGCTCCGGGCGGCCGTACGCGGTCCTGTCGCTCGCGTTCCGGGCCGACCGCATCGGCACGCTGCCGACGCAGCTCATCCCCCATGCGCTCGAGTCGTTCGCGCGGGAGGCGGGCCTCACGCTGCATCTCCGGGCCGACGGCGCCAACGATCACCACGTCGCGGAGGCCGCGTTCAAGGCGCTTGCCCGCGCCCTGCGCCAGGCGGTCGCGATCGACCCGCGGCGCGCGGGGGTGGCGTCCACCAAGGGCACCCTCGGCGGCGAGCCGGTCGACGTATGACGGACGAGGCGCGGGTCTCCGTGGCGCTCGTCGACTACGGGGCCGGCAACCTGCTGAGCATCGGCCAGGCGCTTGCCGTGCTCGGGGCGGACGTGCGCGTCGTCGGCCGCGCCGGCGAAGTCGGGAGTCCGGACCTGGTCGTGGTCCCCGGCGTCGGTGCGCAGGGACCGGCGATGCGGCGTCTGCGCCGGACAGGGCTGGACACGGCGCTCGCGGAGGCCGTGGAGGGGGGCGCCTGGTACCTGGGGATCTGCCTCGGCATGCAGCTGCTGTTCGAGCGCTCCGAGGAGGACGGCTCCCGCGGTCTGGCGTGGATGGCGGGGGATACCCGCCGGCTGCCCTCCGCGCCCCTCTTGCCGCACATCGGCTGGAACGAGCTCGAGGTGGTGACGCCCCACCGGATGCTCGACGGGCTTCCGCCGCGGGCGCCGATGTACTTCGTCCACTCGTACGCGCCCGTGCCGGGCGATCGCGGGGTGGTCGTCGCCGAGACGACGCACGGTGGCCGCTTCGCCAGCGCGGTGGCCAGCGGCCGCCTGCTCGGCCTGCAGTTCCATCCGGAGAAGTCCGGCAGGGACGGCCTCCGCGTGCTGCGGAACGTGCTCGACCTGGTTGCGTGGCGCCGGGCGGGGGTGGAGCGGGACGTGCCCGCGCCCGCAAGCCGGGGCGCCGCCTGATGCTGCTGCGCCGCGTGATCCCGTGCCTGGACGTCCGGTCCGGGCGGGTCGTGAAGGGCACGCAGTTCGTGGGCCTAATCGACGAGGGCGACCCGGCCGAGCTCGCGGCCCGCTACGCGGAGGCGGGTGCCGACGAGATCTGCTTCCTGGACATCACCGCGGCGGTGGAGGAGCGGGCGACGCTGCTGGACGTCGTGGAGCGGACGGCCCGGCGCGCGTTCGTGCCGCTCACCGTCGGGGGTGGGGTCCGGTCGGTCGACGACATGCGCGGGGTGCTGCGGGCGGGTGCCGACCGGGTCGCCGTGAACAGCGCCGCGGTGGCCGATCCGACGCTGGTCGATCGGTGTGCCCGGCGGTTCGGGCGCCAGTGCGTGGTGGTCTCGATCGACGCCCGGCGGACGGACCAGCCGAGCCAGGCGGGCGGGGCGCGCCCGACGGATGCGGCGGGCCGCCGTGGGTCCGGCCCGGCCGGGAGCGGGCCCGGCCCGACCTGGGAGGTGGTCGTGCGCGGCGGGCGCCAGGAAACCGGGCTCGACGCGGTCTCCTGGGCGCGCGAGGCGGCCGAACGCGGCGCCGGCGAGATCCTGCTCACCTCGATCGACCGCGACGGGACCCGCGCGGGCTACGACCTGGAGCTGCTGCGGGCGGTGACGTCGACGGTGGGCGTCCCGGTCGTCGCGTCCGGCGGCGCGGGACGCCCCGAGGACCTCGTGGTGGCGATCGTCGAGGGGGGTGCCGACGCGGTGCTGGCCGCGTCGATCTTCCACCGCGACCTGCACGGCATCGGGGCGGTCAAGCGGGCCATGGCGGCGGCGGGGATCCCCGTGCGCCTGGCCGGTGCGGTGTGACGG
>JAJYJR010000445.1 GCA_021789355.1 Chloroflexota bacterium
AGTTGTCGACGACCACGCAGAGGCGCCGACGGGGGTAGGCCCTGGCGACCCGCTTGAGAAAGTCGAGGAACTCGGCCTTGCCATGCCGGTCGTAGCACCGATCGGTGACCTTCCCGGTGGCGACCTCGAGGGCGGCGAACAGGTTGGTGGTGCCGTTGCGCTCATAGTCGTGGGTGGCCTTCTCCGGCAGCCCGGGGCGCAGGGGCAGGATGGGCGCGGTGCGGTTCAGCGCCTGGATCTGGCTCTTCTCGTCGACGCACAGCACGATCGCCTTGCGGGGCGGATCGAGGTACAACCCGACGACGTCGCGGATCTTGGCCTCGAGCTCGGGGTCGGTGGAGAACCGGAACGTCTCCCGGCGCCAGGGCTGGACGTGGTAGCGGCGCCAGGCCCGCGCCACTGTGGCGTCCCCGATCCCCAGGTGCCGGCCCAGCAGCCGGCTCGACCAGTGGGTCACCCCCAGCCGTTCGGGCGGCGGATCGAGGGTCGCGGCGAGGATCGCGGCGTCGTCAACGACCTTGGGCCGACCGGACCGTGGCTCATCGTCGAGCCCCGCGATGCCGTGGCGAGCAAACCGGTCGCGCCACTTGATGACCGTCGGTCGCGATACTCCCAGACTGCGGGCGGCCGCTGACGTCCCCGACCCGTCCGCGCAGGCCAGCACGACCGCGGCCCGCTCGGCGCGTCCAGCGGACACGCTGCTCGATCGGGTCCACGCCGTCAGAGTCACGCGGTCCTCGTCGGTCATGGTGAGCACTGGTGACTGCATGCCGCCATGATGCCACACACTGTCAACGAACTAATGACGCGAGACACTAGGACTCGCATTCATCATCCGACGATGTCCGGCCGGTGCCGCTGCGCCTGGCCGGTGGCGCGGCGGCGCGGATTGGATGGTCACGGCTCGCCTCGTGCTGCGATCGGTCCAGATGTGGCTGCGGCCGTAGATACTAATCTCAGTGTAGTAGGGCGGCGTCGCCGCCGCTGAGCAGGCCCCTTCCAGAGGGTTGCGCTGACCGCGTCGACGGCACATGCCGGGGCGGCGATCCCGCTAGGACGCGATCGAGACCGTGCCGCGCACCACACCTTCGTTTGTGACCGTCGACTGGCGACGTCCGCGTAGCCGCTCTCGCCCGTGCCCTCGCCTTCGCCTGCTGGGCGCCGGCCAGCCGTCCGCCACGCACAGGCTCCTGCTGCTGGGTGCAGCGAGGCCACTCAGCAGGTGTCTGCCACCGCCTCGCAGGAGCCCGCCGGATCCGCCTCGGGCAGGCCGAGTTGGGCGAGGTCGCGCGTGTCGCCGTCGAGCGTCCGGACGACGAAGTACTCACGCCCGCCCTGGATCGCCAGGCGGGTCGCGATCGTGGGCCCTGCCCCGCCCTGGGATGCGTGGGCCGCCATCGCGCGATCCTGCGCCGACCGTCCGGGCCGCGCGTCCACGGTCACCAGCAGATCCTCGGCCACGGCTGGCAGTTCCACCGCGTGGTGCTCGCGGAGCGCCGCCGTCACCGTCGCGGGCAGGGCCCAGAAGAAGAGCGTCACGCAATACCCCGGGAGAGCCTGCACCGCATCGCGGGCGGCGCGGACCACCGCCCAGGTGGTGCGCCGGTGGTCAGGGTGTCCCGTGATCCCGTTCCAGTGGTAGGTGACAAGGACCTCCGGCCGGCGCTCCCGCAGGACGTGGCTGATCGCGCCGACGAGCTCGTCCGCGGGGAGCGCGTCGAGGCCGCCGTCGGGCAGGTCCAAGAGCAGCCGCCGCTCGATCCCCAGCGCGCGCAGCGAGGCCTCCAGTTCTTGGGCGCGTGCGTGCGCCAGGTCTATGGCGTCGGTGACACCCAGGGTGCTGCCCTCTCCGTGGGTGAGCGTCAGGACGGTCACATCCGATCCCTGTTGCACCCAAGTCGCGAGGGTCGCACCGGGGCCGAACGCCTCGTCGTCGGGGTGCGCGAAGACAGCCAGGACGGTGGCCCGGTTGGCGTTGGGTCCCGAGCGATCCTGAGCGTGGACCGCGGATGAAGGTTGCATCGGGGTGCCCACCGGTGCGCGACTCATAGGATTCACCGCCTGTCTCCCGGAATGGTGGGTCGGCCCGTCATCGCTGCACGTCAGGCGTCTGAGTCCGAGACGCGCGGCGGCCTTGCGCTGTCGCACACGGGATGCACAGCCGGATGCCTCCCCAGAGGCGGCCGTAGCTTTCCACGGTGATCTCGCCGCACCCCGGACACACGAACAGGTCCCACTCGTACGGAGCGTCCTCATACGACGGTTCAAAGATCGCGCTGACGGTGAGCAGCGCCGCCTGCGGCGCGGTGAGGATCTTCTCGATCGGGGCCCGACTGACCTCCTCCGGGATCTGGGTGGGCGGGACTCCCTGCTTGCGGTAGTTCGCGACGAAGTCGCTCTTGTCCCCCGCTTGGATCACCTCGGCCTTGGGGGCGACCCGCACCGCGCGGTTCGTCTGCTTGTCGATGAGGGTCAGCACGAGCTTGCCCCAGCCCAGCTTCCGGATGTTGCCCTTGCCGAAGGTGCAGCCGGTGATGATCTGGATGCCGTCAGCCACGCAGGTCCCGTGGTGGTCGTCGCCGAGCTCGACGAGGGCCAGGAGCGCGGTATCCCCGGTTGGGCTGACGCCCAGCGTGTTGAGCGCGGCTTGCCCGAGGCGAAGGCCGAGGGGCATGCTCGGGCAGCGGTGCCTGTGCAGGGCAAGACCTGCCTCGAACTGATCGTTGGCGTCGATCATGGAGAGGAGTCCCCTTTTCCAGACATCGCCCTCCCGGGTCTTCCGGGCTAGCGTGAACGTGATGCGCATCACTTCGTTACGCGATCTCGGACCGAACCTTCTTGGCCAGGAGCCGCCCGCTGCTCGCGCCGACAGCCATGGCCACCGCGATCGCCTCATCGATCTCCGCCTCGGGGGTGTCGAGCTCCCGGAGGACGCCCAGGGCGTACTTCGTGCACGGTTCGCAACGGAGGCCGAGCGCAGCGCCCAGGCAGATGAGGTGGCGCGTCTTGCGGTCCAGATTTCCCTCGGGTCCGTAGACCGCGGCATGGAACTGGTCGTAGGGATCGGTGATGCTGGGTGCCATGTGATCGTTCCTCCAACTGACCTGCCTGCTGGCCGACCCCCCTACGTGACGATGGTGATGACCCCGCGCATGCCGGCCTCGTAGTGGCCCGGCTCGTGGCAGGCGAAGGCGAAGGGACCGGAGCCATTGAAGGTGTAGGTCAGTGACTTGGTCGCCATCTCCCGATGTCGGCGATCTCGGGCGCAGCAGCCGAGTCGGCGGCCACGTCGGCCGCCGGGCCGACCTTGAACTCGTGGACGTAGGGGCCCATGGTGGTGACCACGAACGTGATCGTCTCGCCGGACGTGATGCGCACCTCCGAGGGGCTGAAGGTGTAGCCCGGGCCGGCCAGGATGTGGACCGCCCTGGGCGCCGACGGCGTGCCGGCCACGAAACCCGGCGAGTCGGGACCCGGCCGATCGGCCGTCCAGGCGCCGCCCATCATGTCGGGGCCCATCCCCCAGCCCCAGTCGGTGCCGACCGGCCCGAGCCAACTGCCGGCGATGATGGCGAGAACGGCGGCGACGACGAGGATCAGCCCGATGAGACGAAGGGGGCTCCCGGTTCGCGCCGGCTGGCTCGCGCCGAGCACGCGGCGCGCCTCCGCGTACCCGGTCGCGTCGAGCTCGCCCCGGGCGAAGCGGGCGCCGAGCGTCCGGAGCGCCTCGTCGCCGGGTCCGCTCGCGCCCAACCCGGCGGCCCAGACGACGATCAGGGCGATGCCCGCGATCAGGGCGAGCCCGGCCAGCAGCGGGAGCCAACCCAGGGCTCCGGCACCGTACGGCATCATCGCGTCGCTTCGCCTGTGGCCTCGCCGGCCGACGGCGGACACGGGCGGAGCCAATCGGGAGCCTCAGCGGGAGTGGTAGCGGCGACGGCTCCGCGGCCGGCCGTCATGACGAGGGGCGGGCGCCTGGCTCGGCGCCCACCTGCCCGACGATCGAGGCGACGAGCTCCGCGCGCTGCGCGGGTGTGAGGCCCTCGGTGAGCCGCGGGATGCAGGCCTCCATCATCGCCCGCATGAAGGCCATCCGCTCGGGCGGCTCCATCCCGGCGAAGAGCCCGTTCATCATCTCGACCATCATGGCCTGCATCTGGTCGGGGCTCATCCGCCCGGCCATGCGCTCGGCCATCACGGTCGTCATTCGATCGATCATGCTTCTCTCCTAATGGTGGCTGAGCCCACCCTGGGGCCCGCTCCCTGGTTCACGCCGGCCGGGTCCGCGTTTCATACATCCGGATCGCAACCACGAGGCCCGACAACGCCGTGATCGCGGCGATCACGTAGATCCCCGCGGCGAGCCCCGCCACGTCGGCGACGGCGCCGGCGAGCAGCGCCCCGGCCCCGAACCCAGCGTCGCGCCAGAGCCGGTAGGAGCCCACGGCGCGGGCCCGCCAGCTCGGGTGGGTGACGTCGCCGATGGCGGCCAAAAGGGTCGGGTAGACCATCGCCGTCCCGATCCCGAGCAGGATCGAGGCCACCGCCCAGGGTGCGAAACCGCGCGTCGCGGCGATCAGCCCGATGGCGGCGGCCTGCACCCACATGCCGCCGGCGATGAGCCACTTGCGCCCGATCCGGTCGGACAGGGCGCCCGTGAACGGCTGGCCGATGCCCCACATGGCCGGATAGAGGGCGGCCAGGAGGCCGATCTCGCCCACCGAGAGCCCGGCCGCGGCGTAGAACAGCGGCAGCAGGCCCCAGGCCATCCCGTCGTTGGCGTTGTTGACGAAGCCCGCCTGGCTGCAGGCGGAGAGGGCCCGCTCGCGGAAGCTCGTGAGCACGAAGATCTGGCGCGTCGAGAGCGTGGCGTTCGACGCCGCCGACGGGTCGGCCGCGTCCGAAATCGCCGGGCCGCGCAGCGTCGCCTCGTGGCGCGCGTGGCCGCGCGTCTCGCGCACGAACAGCGTCGAGATCCCGAGACCCAGCCCGGCATAGGCAAGGCCCAGGAAGAACGGCGCCGGGCGCAGGCCCGCCGACTCGGCGATGAGGCCCGTGGCGAGCGCGGTCACCGCCACAGCGCCGTAGCCGGCGGCCTCATTGAGGCCCATCGCCAAGCCGCGCCGCTCGGGCCCGACGAGATCGATCTTCATGATCACCGTCGTCGACCACGTCAGCCCCTGGTTCACCCCTAGTGTCGCGAATCGCTGGTCGCTGGCCGTTTGCGAACGGCCTTGGCGAGGATCTCGTCGGCGGTCTTGACCCAGGCGAAGGGACTCGCGCCGGCGTTCCACTGCTCGGTGAAGGCATC
>JAJYJR010000446.1 GCA_021789355.1 Chloroflexota bacterium
CGTTCTGCGCGGACAAGGCGTCGCAGATCGACTACAAGGAAGTCAACCGCCTGCGCCGCTACCTGTCGGAGCGGGCCAAGATCGAGCCGCGCCGGAAGACCGGGACCTGCGCCGAGCACCAGCGGCAACTGTCGGTGGCGCTGAAGCGTGCCCGCCACGTGGCGCTGCTGCCCTACGCCCCGCAGCACCTGCGTCCCTGACGCGCTGACGCGCTGACGTGCCGGCTTGCGGGACGGGCCGCAGGGTTCCTGTGGGTGGGTCTCGGGATCGCGGTCGCGCTGCCGTCGGCGCGGGTGGCCCTCGCCGGCATCGGCTACCTGCGCGAGGGTGACCGTCGCCAGGCGGCCGTGGCGCTCGGGGTCCTCACCGTCCTTGCGGTGTCGACGGCGGTCGCCCTCGTGACCCGGTAGGCGCCGCGCATGGATGCGATCCTGCTGGTGGCGGCGCTTGCCCTGATCCTCCTCGGCGCGGAGCTGTTCACGAACGGCGTCGAGTGGATGGGACACCGGCTCGATCTCGCGGAGGGCGCGGTCGGCAGCGTCCTCGCGGCGGTCGGGACCGCGATGCCGGAGACGATGATCCCGCTCGTGGCCATCGTGATGGGCGCGCGGACCGGACAGGCGCACGAGGCCGGGATCGGCATCGGCGCGATCCTCGGCGCCCCCTTCATGCTCGCCACCCTGGCCATGCTGGTGACGGGGGTCGCGGTGCTCGCCCGCGCCCGAGGCCAGGCCGGCGACGATCGGCTGGAGGTGGACCCCATGGTCATCGGCCGGGACCTGCGCCACTTCGCGGTGGCATACGGGCTCGCGGTCGGGGCCGCCCTGCTGCCGGCGCCGCTCGCCGCCGGCAAGACGCTCGTGGCGGTGGTCCTCCTCGGCCTGTACGGGATGTACGTGCGGTCGCACCTGGGCGCCGAGCGAGCCGACGACGCCGGGGACGACCTGCGGCCGCTGCGGTTCCGCCGCCTGGATCCGCGGCGCCGTGAGCGTCCGCCACGGCTGCGCCTGATCGGCCTGCAGGTACTGGTGGCGCTTGGCGCGATCGTGGGTGGCGCCGTGGTCTTCGTCGGCGCGGTGGGTCAGCTCGCGGCGGGAGCCGGCGTCGACCCCGTCATCATGACGCTGGTGATCGCGCCGATCGCGACGGAGCTCCCCGAGAAGTTCAACAGCGTGATCTGGATCCGACAGGGCAAAGACACCCTGTCCATGGGCAACATCACGGGTGCGATGGTCTTCCAGAGCTGCATCCCGACGGTTCTCGCCCTGGTGCTGGCGGCCGACGCCTGGACCGTCACGCCGGCCTCGCTGCTCGCCTTCGGCTCGGCGGGCATCGCCTTCGCCTCGACCGCCGCGATCTTCGTGCCGATGCTCCGACGGCACCGGCTGACCGGACGCGGGCTGCTGGTCGGTGGCGCGTTCTACGCGGTGTACCTGGGCGTGGTGGCCCTGTCGGTGGCGGGCCTGCTCTGAGCCGTCCCGGCGCTCCCTGCCCGGGGTTCGGGGCCCCGGTCGCGGGTATACTCGCCGCATGTTGACCGAAGACGCTTCCCGGACCTCGTCGCCGGCTGCCACGTCGCCGCGGGGCGTGGCAGCCCCGATCTGCTACCTGAACGGCGAGTTCCTCCCGCTCGCCGATGCCAACGTCAACATCATGACCCACGCCTTCATGTACGGGACGGCGGTATTCGAGGGGATCCGCGCGTACTGGAACGCGGACCAGGGGCAGCTGTACGGCCTGCGCCTGGCGGAGCATTTCCAGCGCATCTCCGACTCCTGCCGCATCCTTTACATGGATCCCCCGGGCGCCGTGGACGAGCTGGTTGCGCTCACCGTCGACCTGCTCCGCCGTAACGACTTCCACGAGGACGCCTACGTCCGGCCGTCGGCGTACAAGTCGACCCGGGCGATCGGGGTGCGCCTGCACAACCTCGATCAGGGCTTCTACATCCTGGCGATCCCGTTCGGCGACTACATCGACACCACGCACGGCATCCGCACCCAGACGGTGTCGTGGCGGCGCGTCAGCGACCAGTCGCTCCCGGCCCGCGCCAAGATCGTGGGCGCGTACGTGAACTCGGCGTTCGCGAAGACCGAGGCCCAGCTGGTCGGGGCGGACGAGGCGATCGTCCTGGCCGCCGATGGGCACGTCTCCGAGGGCAGCGCCGAGAACCTCTTCATGGTGCGGCGCGGCGAGCTGGTCACGCCGCCGGTGACGGACGACATCCTCGAGGGGATCACGCGGGCGGGGATCATGGAGCTTGCCGAACGCGAACTCGGTCTCCGGGTCATGGAGCGGCACATCGACCGCACCGAGCTGTACGTCGCCGACGAGCTGTTCCTGTGCGGCACCGGGGCCCAGGTCTCGCCGGTCACGGAAGTCGATCACCACCTCCTGGGCGGCGGTCAGGTCGGCCCGATCACGCGCCGGCTCTCGGAGGTGTACTTCGACGCGGTGCGTGGGCGCCTGCCGGCCTATCGGCACTGGCTCACGCCCGTCTACTAGGCTCGCCCTGGACGCGCCGCCGTACCCGGGGGAGATGTCGCCTCGCCCCCGCCACCATCGCCTGCTGGAGATCCTGCCGGGGGCCGTCACCTGGCTCCTGATCCTCGCGCCGATCGCGCTGAGCTTCTCGTTCCCCGAGCTCGTCGCGTGGTTCGTGCTGAGCTTCGATTTCTACTGGCTGTACCGGGCCGTGGTCGTGATCGTGAGCGTCTCGATCACGTTCCTCCGGATCCGGGACGTCCTTGACGCGGACTGGCGGGCCCAGCTCGAGGGCCTGGTGGAGCTGCCGACCCGTCAGCGGGTGCTCGAGGACCGGATCGAGCGGATCCGCGCGCGCGTCCGCGAGCTCGACCGGGCCGGCGATCGGCGGGCGGCGCGTGGCGGGCGGCGCGAGCGCCGGCGGCTCGAGAGCGAGCTGGTGACCGTCAGGCGGCTGCTCGCCAGCGGGATCCGGCCGCTGGATCCCCGGTGCCTCGTGCACGTCGCGCTGATCCCGACCTACACCGAGCCGTACGAGAAGCTCGAGGCGACCCTCCGCGCGCTGGCGGACGCGGACTGGCCCACCGAGCGGAAGCTGGTCGCGATCATCACGCGCGAGACGGACCTGCGGGGGCGCGAGAACGTCGCCCGGTTGCGGGACCTGTTCGGTGCGCGGTTCGCGCACTTTTTCCACATCCTGGACCCCCTCGAGCCTGGCGTCGTGATCGGGAAGTCGAGCGCGATGGCGTACGGCGGCCGATGGCTGTACCGCGAGCTCGTCGAGCTCGGGTACGACCCGGCGATGGTCATCGTCACCGACCTCGACTCCGACTACCGCGTGCATCCGCAGTACTTCACGTACCTCGCCCACCGGTTCGCCATCGATCCGGACCGGTACCACCGGCTCTACCAGCCGGTGCCGATGTTCCACAACAACCTGTGGGAGGTGCCGCTCGCGGTCCGGCTCACCGCAGTCGGCGCGACGCACATCCAGATGTGGCGCTCGCTCTCACCTGAGCGTCTGGTCAGCTTCAGCTCGTATGCGGTCTCCCTCAGGACGGTGCACGAGGTGGGCTACTGGGCCACCGACGCGATCCCCGAGGACTCGCGGTTCTACTGGAAGAGCTTCTTCACGTACGCGGGCACCTTCCGGGCGGAGCCGCTGTTCATCCCGGTCTTCGGCGACGCGGTCCGGGCCCGGACCTACCCGCGGACGCTGTACCAGCAGTACACCCAGATCCGCCGATGGGCCTGGGGCGTCACCGACATCCCGTACTACATCCACCACGCGCTCACGCACCCGGAGATCCCGCTTCGCGTCCGGCTGCATCGTCTCGGGGACCTGTGGTCGGACCACATCAACTGGGCAGTCGCGCCGTACGTGCTGGTGTTCGGGTCGAACCTGCCGCTGCTCATCAGCAACCAGTTCGGCCACTCGGAGTTCGCCCAGACCACGCTCGGCCACAACCTGCCGGTCTATGCCGCCTGGATGCTGACAGGGGCGTTCTGCTGCCTGATGATCCTGATCTTCATCGAGGATCGGATCGCTCCGCCTCGCCCGGCGTCGTGGGGCGTTGTGCGGCGGGCGCTGGTCTACGTGCAGTGGCTGGCGGTCCCGGCGGTCGGGATGGTGTTCAGCAACCTCCCGGCGCTCGAGGCGCAGACGCGGCTGATGACGGGGCGGCGGCTGGAGTACCGGGTCACCGAGAAGGTCTGAGGACAGCGGGAAGGTCCTGCCCGCGGGTGCGGCCTACCCGCCGGGGACCTTGAGCTGCGGGGTCTTCGCGCCGGTGATCACGACCACGTCCGCCTTCACCGTCGGGTCGGTGGCCGTCGTGACCGTGACGCCGAACGTCGACTGCAGCGCGCGGACCGTCTCGGGCATCGTTGCCTCGGCGCCGTTGTAGAACGTGACGATCGTGTTGGCGTAGTCGGAGCGGTCGGCGCGGCCGCCATTGGCCGACGGGACGGTGGCATTCATCCCGAGGTAGGTCAGGTAGGCCGCGACGCCGGTCGCCTGGCCGCTGACGCCGGAGCCGTTCTCCACGAGCACCTGCGCGTTCTCCGTCGCGAGCCTGGCGCGCGACTGGGCGAGCGTGGGGCTGCTGCTGAAGGCCTGCGTCACCGCCTGCCGGATCGCCGCGAGGTTCGGGTGCAGCCAGTAGTGGATGGCGCACTCGGCCGGCGGGCACTGGACCGCGTACTGGGGCGGCGTGAACACGAGGGAGTGCAAGTTGGTGGTGTCGGCCTTCTCGATCAGTGACACGAGCTGCGGGAGCTGATCCCGCGGGAAGTCCGTGTGGATCGCGTTCCGCAGCGCCTGCCCGAGCGCGTCGAGCTTGTTGGGATCGAGGAAGCTCAGGACGTCGGTCTGCTGGCGGATCGAGGTGATCACCCGCTGCTGCCGCTGCGACCGGTCGAAGTCGGACGTCGCGTGTCGCGAGCGCGCGTACGCCAGGGCCTCCTCGCCGGTCATGTGCTGGATGCCCGGTGGGATGTAGAGCTTGATCGCCCCGCGACCGTTGTCGGTCGGATAGTCGTAGTCCGTCACCGGGATCTGGACGTCGATGGTCACCCCTCCCAGCGTGTCGACGACCTGGCGGAACCCCGAGAAGTTGACCTCGACGTAGTAGGGGATCTGGATCCCGAGCATGTAGCCGAGGGTCCCTTTGAGGGCGTTGACGCCGCGGTTGGCGTCGGTCCCGGGGAACAGGTCCGGCGACCCCTCCGCGAAGGTCCAGATGCTGTTGACCTTGTTCGGGTAGATGCCGCCGAAGTAGGCGGCGGCGGGCCATGTCGGCGGCAGGGGGATCTGCTCGA
>JAJYJR010000447.1:0-517 GCA_021789355.1 Chloroflexota bacterium
CTGCCGTGGATCGCCAGGCCGTCGCCCCCGAGGAGATCGAGCGGGGCCGCAGACTCGGCGAGCGCCACGGCGTGCAGGTCCACCCCGACGTCGCCCCGGTGCAGTTCATCGGCACGGGGACGACGATCAACGCGGCCGCCGACAACGCCATCGCGCGCACGGCCACGCTGCTCGGGATCAGCCAGGCGGAAGTGCGCAACCGTTGCACGATCAGCGGCGGCGTGGAGATCGCCCGACTGCCCGGCGTGGTGCAGCTCACGATGCTGACGCCGCTCCATCTGCTCGATCGGGTCGGCCTCGGCAACCTCGCCCGGAGGCACTACGGCCTGTAGCCTCGGGGTGGGGGATGCGCACCGCCCCGCGGCAGCTGGTGGTAGGGGACGAAGTGGCGCCGTACCCGCTCTGAGCAGGCACGGGCACGGGCAATGGCCATCGCCCGCAGGGCGGATAGACCGCCGCGGCGCAATGACGCTCGCGGCGCGTCCGGTCCTTGGGCGACCATGACTGGAGTCGACAC
>JAJYJR010000447.1:527-5303 GCA_021789355.1 Chloroflexota bacterium
CACTGAGCTGGCCAGGCAGAGCAGCGTCGCGGCCCAGCCCCTGGGTCTCGCTCGTCAGGCGGCCCGACTGGCACGTGCGAGAGACAAGCTGTAACGGGGCTGAGCGCAGCGCTCATCACGCGGCGGAGGACAGCCGGCTCCGGCCGCCGCATCGGTGGCTGCGAGGCTGATCGGACGGGCGTCCGGAACGCGCGGACGCGCTGTTCTCACTCCCACCCTCGGTTGCCGCTCGCTCGCGTGCGCCACGCGACCTCACGCCATCAGGGCCGCATGGCAGCACCCGAGCGCCAGCGGCGCACGATGCCGCAGGTACGCGGTGCAGAAGACGAGCCCGATGGTCGCCTGCAGGACCATCGCGTTCGCGGCCGCGATCGGCCAGTCGCCTCCGGCCTGCGGCAGGTTCATCGCGACGTGGACCGCCCCGAACCCGAGCGCGGCGAGCACGGCGGCCGCGTCTCCGCGCCCCAGCACCGCTTCGAGCCGCGCGGTCAGCCCCACCTGCAGCAGGACCTGCTGGCTGACGCCGCTCCCGATGCCGCCGATTAGGGCCGCGACGAACCCCATGCCCTGCAGGGGTGCCTTGGGGAGCAGGACCGCGAGCAGCAGAGGGACGAAAGGGAGCCACCCGCGCCAGATCCAGGCGAGCTCGCCGAAGCCCCGCCCATCCCGCCGTGCGGCGCGCAGCCACGCCGTGGTCGCCACCACGACCCAGCCCACGAGCGCCGCCTGGAAGACGGTCCACGCTGGCGGCAGGACGCCCGCCCGTGGCCACCAGCCGAGGAGCGAGCCGGAGAGCGCGACGTAGCCGACCGCGACGGCCAGAAGCTCGAGGCGCGGCGCACGCACGAGGTCGGGGCGCGGCTCCGCCCAGGGCGACCGACCTGCCTGCCAGGCGAGGAAGCCGTACGCGGTCGCACCCGCGCCGATGACGGCGAGGAGCGGCAGGACCGATGGGCCACGGCGGAGGACGAGGTACGCCGCGGCGAGCAGCTCCAGCGCGAGGAACGCGCGCAGCGGTCCGCTCCGCAGCGCGCCGAGCGCATCGCGGCCGAACGCGTGCAGCAGGGATGGGCGCCGGTCCTGCCGGCCTCGCATCCCCCCGCGCCACCTGGCGACCGCGGATTCCATCGGGCTGCTCCTGGGCCATGATGCGCCCTCTACACGGCGCGTGCCACCTGCGGTCGGGATTCGGCCACTGCCGCGGCCTCCGCGACAAGGGCAGATCGGTCCAGGGATCGAGGACCGTGCCTTGACTCCTGAGCACGCTCAAGACGTGCAGACCGATGAGCCCGGACAACGTCCGAGACGGCACTGTCCGAGGTCGATCCAGACTCAGGGCGCGCGCCTCGGTAGCGGCACCCAGATCGAGGAGTGCCTGAGGCAGAATGTGGTCCGCGTCCAACCGGCGCCGTGCACCGATGAACGCGGCGGGCCCGCAGCCTCTGTCTCCCCTTCCCGCGCGCCCGGTCACGATTCGGCGCACCACCCCACGCGAGCCACCCTCAGGTCCGCATCCGGCAGAAGTCCCAATCGAGCGCGCAACCGGCGCCCGGCGGTTGCGACGCCCGGTCGGTGGCCCACTAGGTGGACGCGCGCGCGACTCGCGATCGTCCCCCAACTCACGACAGCGCCGGCGGATCGACACCGGGGCCTGGCGGCCGCCCCATCACCGCGTCGACGCGGGATGGTCGTGCTGTCCCAACGGATATACCGCGACGGTATGTCAAGAGCAGAACCGTCGAGATGACACAGATGGCAGTCGTTTGCCCACGCGTGCCGTCAGGCCGCCAGGTCGCGCCGCTGAAACGTCGCGAGGGCCAGGGCCCAGCATGCAACGCCGATGCCGCCCAGCAGGAGCGAGTCGGCCGCCGGGTAGACGCCCTTATCGATGAGCTCCCTGACGCTGAAGTAGTGGAACATCGAGATCGACCCGAGGGCGTCTACGTCCGGCGCAAGCGCCGCCACGATGTTGAAGAGGTACATCATCACGAGCACGCCGGCGACGAGGCCTGCCGTGCGTCCGCGATCGAGCAACAGCACGGCAAGGAGCGTCGACGGGCCGGCGATCGCCACCCCGAAGGCGAATGAGTGGATCGCTGAGAGCAGGACCCGCCCGGTCGGGAAGTCGGGCTCGATGAGCAGGTCGGCGACGGCAATCGCCGCGACCATCATGACCGCGAGGACGGCGAGAGCAAGCGCCTGGGTTGCGATCGACCCGGCCAGATGGCGCGTGCGGGGCAGGCGGGTCGAGAGGACGATATCCAGGAAGCCGTGATCGGCGTCGAGGGCCACCCGCGTCCCGAGCGCGATCGCTGCGATGGCCGCGACAACTGGCCACAGGAAGTTGTACACGTAGCCCGAGAGGAACACGCCAGGATCGGCGAAGTTGGCCTCGATCCCGAACGCGACGAGGAGCTCCTTCGGGTAAACCTCGAGCAGCTTCTCCCATTCCTCGGCGTTCGCGGCGATGTTCGTGTAGAAGACGGTCATGAAGCCGGCGTAGGCGACGGTGATGACGACGAGCCACACGAGCAGCGGTCGGCTGCGCCGCAGGTCGAGCGCGAAGGCGTGACGGTTCACCTGGTCACCTTCGCGGCTTCGGACGCCACGGCCTCAGGCGTCATCGGCGCTGTGCGGTCATAGAAGCGCAGGAAGATGTCCTCGACCTCCGGCGTCGTGATCGACACGTCATGGACGTCGAGCTGGGCGATCCGGCGCAAGAATGGATTGACGTCGCCGCGCACCATCAGGTGGACGTCGCGCGCCGAGACCGAGACGACCTGAACGTTCGGCAGGTCAAACGTGCCCTGCGGCGCCGGGGCTCCGAGCACGAGGTTCACCGATCGCCAGTGACCGGCGAGCAGTGCCTGGACGGTCGAGATCTCGATCAACCGTCCCTCCCGGATGATCCCCACGCGGTCGCAGCTGCGCTCGACCTCCAGCAGGTTGTGGGATGAGAGGAAGACCGTCCGGCCGCCGGCACGAACCTCGGACAGGAGAGCGAGGAACTCGCGCTGCATGAGCGGGTCGAGCCCACTCGACGGCTCGTCGAGCACAAGCAGCGGCGCGTCTCCCATGAACGCCTGGACGACCCCGATCTTCTGGCGGTTGCCGCGCGACAGCCTGCGGATCGGCACCGTCGCGTCGAGCTCGAAGCGCTCCGCGATCTGGCGCCACGCCCCCTTCGGCAGCCCGCGGAGCCCCGCGACGTAGTCAAGCTGCTCGCCGCCGGTGAGCTCCCCCAGGTACCCGGGATCGCTTCCGACGTACGACAGCCGATCATGCAGCTTCGGCGACTTCTCCCACACGTCGAGCCCGAAGATCGTCGCCCGACCGGCGTTCGGCCGCAGGAGGCCGAGCAGGGTCCGGATCGTCGTCGTCTTGCCGGCGCCGTTCGGGCCGAGGAAGCCGAACACCTCTCCTTCGCGGACGCCGAAGCTCACGTCGACGATGCCGCGCCGCGGGCCGTACGACTTCGTCAGGCTGAAGGTCTCGATGATGTCGGGCACAGGAGGCAACCGCTGCGATCCGTCCCCAGCATGATCGTGCGTGGCCGCTGGGCGACAGGGCCCTTGGTCCTGATCGGCAAGGAGCGCGCGGGGCGGCGGATCGCCGATCCCCGATTGCGGCCGCGGCGGTCCGGATGACGCCAGCGACGGCAGCTCAGGCCGCGGGGCGGTCGCCAAGGTCATTGCCCTGCCAGCGGCTGGCAGCGAGACCGGCTGAAGGTCCCGGCGTTGGTCGTGAACGTGACGTTTGCCCTGGGCGAAGCCCTCGCGACGACACGACAACCGGACACGTTTCGCTCGGGCCCCTGGAGCACGCCGCTGTTACGCATGGCCGTCCCGGCCTTCCAAGGTGCATGTCGGAGACCCTGACGGTTGGAATCACGCGGCGGGGGTCAACACCGGGAGCCTGTGTCCCAGGCGAGAGTGCCTCTTCGACCCGAACCAGAACTTGCCCGCGCCGGACCCAACGGCCGGCGGCCAGTGGGTGGGGAGCGTCGAGATCGCGTTCGCCCAGAGCGACGAGCACGCTGGGCTCAACATCGCCTCCGTCGGCGGCCACCTTGTAGCTGCGCTCATCGGATACCGCGTCCCGCTTCTTGACTGGTGCTCGCGAACATGCCCGTCTGCCGCGGAGACTGACGGGACCAGCTCGATAGTGCCTGGTGGGCGCGATTCAGCAGTGGCCCGCGCAGCCCGGACGCGTCGGTGCGAATCAGGTGAGCGATGGGCGTCCGACCGTCGGATTTCGCATTCTGTCGAGGCGCCCGTCGCGAAGTACGTGAGCATGGCGGCGGCCGACGCGCGAGTGCCAATCTTCAGTGCCATTCTCGCGTCATTCCAGTGCCAATCTGATGGATCCCCCACACACGCACTCTCTCTCGCCCCCGGCGCGGGCCTCTTGACAAACCCCTTGACAGGGGCGCGCTCCCCCCTCTTGACAAGCCTCCCGACCCCTTGACAAGGCCCCAATTCCGGCGCATCATCCCACCCTCGAAGCCGTGTCAAGACTTGACACGGCCCTAAGTGTGTCCGGGCGGTCGTGCGGAAGGGAACGCCGGTCGCCGGCATCACCCCATCGGCCCGCGCCAGCCCGACGTCCCGTCGCCGACCCGACGCCCCGTCCACACCAGTCGAGAGGTCCCTTGTCCGCAGGCGTCGTCGCCACCGTCAAGTCGAAGATCGACATCGTCGAGGTCATCGGCGAGAGCGTCCCCCTGCGCAAGGCGGGCACCACCTGGAAGGGCCTGTGCCCGTTCCACGGCGAGAA
>JAJYJR010000448.1 GCA_021789355.1 Chloroflexota bacterium
AAGCACGCGGGCGACCATGCGTCGGGCGGAGGCGGCGATGCCGCAGCCCCGGGAGAGGCCGGCGCAGGCACGCCGAAGACGAGTGGGGGCGACGCGGGCGGGTCGGACGCCCACTGACGTGCCGAAGCCGCCATCCGACTGGATCACCCTGGCGGACGCAGCCCGTATCCTGACCGCCGCGAACATCCGGGTGAGCCCGTCGACCCTGGGGCGGTGGGCCAGGGAGGGGCGGATCCAGAGCGCGCGTCCCGGGCGACTCATCTACGTTCGGCGATCCCAGGTCAGGGCGATGCTGCGCCCGCGGGGACGGGGAGGGATACCGGACGTGCCGCTCCCGGCCCCTTCTGACGCCCCCGGGCAGGAGGCGCTGTTCGAGGGGCTGGAGGACTAGTTGGGCGCGGGCCGCGAGGACAGGGCCCGGCTCCGGCGTCTCGAGCCGCGCGCGGGGTCCAGGCTCGCGCGGCTGATCGCCCGTGTCGGGGGCGACGAGCACGCGGTCGAGCTTCGCGACCTGCTGGACGAGTTCTCGGAGATCGGAGGGGACCTGCTCTCGGCGGCCCTGGCACTCCGCGCGCTGGTCGGGTTCCTGGTGACGCTGTTGCTGCTTGCCGTCGGGGTGGGCGTCCTCTCCGACGATCCGACCGTACGGACGGCGATCGTCGAGCGTGCGGGGGGGCTGGTGCCCGGCCTGGAGGTGCCGGTGCGGAGCATGTTGCGTGAGCTGTCCTCCGGCAGGGCGACGTACTCGACGCTCGCCCTGCTGGGGCTGGCGTGGACCACCGGCGGGGTGTACGGGGCGCTCGACGACGCGCTGCGCCGTGTCTTCCCCGGCGGGCGCCCACGCGGCATGGTGGAGCGCCGGCTGCGAGGGTTGCTGGCGGTGGCGCTTATCTTCGGATCGGTCGCCGTCCTCCTCGTGCTCGGCGCCGTGTGGTCAGCGGTCGAGAGCCACCTGCTCCCGGCCGACGTCACTGCCTGGCGGATCGCCAACCCGGTCGCCGGCGCCGTGATCGCGAGCGGTGTCGTCCTGGTCGTCTACCGCGTCGTTCCGACGGCGCCCCCGACCCTGCGCGAGGCGGGTGTGCCGGCGGTCGTCGCCGGAACCACCGTCGCGGTCATGACCGCGGCCTACGCGCTGATCGCGCCGCGCCTGGTGGGGGCACTGAACGTGTTCGGGACGGTCGCGGCCGTGATCGGCACGCTGCTCTGGCTCGCGTGGGTCTTCCGGGTGATCCTGATGGCGGGGTTATGGGCGTGCAGGCGACGGGATGCGCAGGGGGTCCCGGAGACGCCCGGGGTCGTCTGAAGCGTCGGGCGGCGACGGTGACGACCCGATGCGCCGTGTCAGGCCTGGCGAGCCCCGCAGCGACGGCAGAACCGGGCGCTGGCGGAGAGCGGCAGGCCGCAGCCAGCGCAGGCCTGGATCCCGGAGCCGGGACGGGTCACGAGATCGCGCGTGGATTCCTCCCAGACGCTCCGAGTTACGCGCAACGAGACCTGCGGATGCGGGGTCTCGCCGCGATGCAGCAGGCGGGCCGTGGAGCCGGGCGAGGCCGTGACACGCTCCTGTGGGAGCGCCTGGGGGGCGGGAGGCCAGCCGGCGGGGGCCGGACGTGACTCGTCGGGGGCGACGATCTGCCAGGGCGTCGGACCGGGGGCCGGGGGCTGGGGCGGGTGCAGGGGGACGCGGGGTGGGCGGAGCGGGGTCTGCGGCTTCTGCATCGGCTGCTGCGTCGGCGCAGCGGCCGGCTCCCCGGGCGGGGGCGGCACCCGAGCGGGCTCCACCGGCGAGCGGGTCCCGGGCTCGATGGGGGCCTCGGTCGCGGCGCGGGGGAACGGGAGCTCGGGCAGCTCAGGCGGTTGCGCGACAGGGGTCTCGACCTCGGCCGCGGTCGAGGTCGAGATCGGGGCCGCGGCCATGACCTCGGCCGGCGTCGCTGCCTCGGCCGGCGGCTGGACCTCGGCCGGCGCCTCGAGTTCGATCGGTGGTTGGATCTCGACCGGCGCTTCGAGGTCGACCGGCGGCTCGATCGCGACCTCGGCCTGGATCTCGGTTCCACGCACGGCCTCGACCGCTGCCGCCGGCTGCGGGAGTGCCTCCACGGCGGACGGCTCCAGGCCCCGGACGGCCTGCGGCGCCGGTTCCACGATGGTCTCCAGCCTGCTCAGCGCGGCCTGCAGTTCGCGCTGCTCGAGCGGATCGGGAACTCCGGGCATGGGCGCGCACGTGCGGCACCGTCCCGCGGCCTCGTTCCAGCAGTCGCGGCAGGTGTACTGGCGGCAGGTGAAGCAGAAATTGAAGGTGTCGTGGAACGCCTGCAGCTGGATCCCGGACGCCTGCCGCTCACGCTCGCGACGGGCCTCGGCGAGCGCCTCGTCGAGGGACTCGTCCGAGGTGAGGTAGTTGCGGACGCCGCGCGCCAGCGTCTGGGCACGGGACAGCGGGCCGCTGGCGGGCGCAGCCGATTCGAACGTGAACTTGGCGCCGCACCGCTCGCAGTACGACTCGGTGAGGATCTCGGACATCCAGCGAGGACCCTTGCTTGGCAGAGCAGCCTACAGATTACAGGCATCTGCGCGCGCGTTATACCCGCCGTCCGTCCGCCGAGGGGCGGTCCAAACGTCCCGCTCTCGCGGCCGCCGGGTCGCCACCGGCCGGAGGCTCCCGGAACCCCGGAGTCCGAGTGCTAGACTCGGCCATCCGATGAACGGCCCACTCGCCGCGCTCGAGCGGCTCTTTGAGCGCATCTTCGAGCGTCCCGCGGCGCGGCTGTTCGGGGCTGGCGTCGAGCCCGTCCAGGTGCGCCATCGACTCGAACGCGCAATGGACGGCACGCAGCACTCGCAGGGCGGATACGCGCCGGACCGGTACACCGTCAGGGTGAACCCCGGCGACCTCGCCGGCCTCGGCGACACTGTCCCGTCCTTTGCCGTCGCCCTCGTCGCCCACGCCCGCAGCCAGGGGTACCGGCTGCCGGGGCGGCCGACCGTCGAGCTCGTCGGCGACCCGAGGGTGGCGGCCGGCGATCTGGTCGTGGAGGCGGGCTTCGGGACCGACGGCGGCCACGCGCGGGCGGGAGCCGTGGGTCGACCGGGCGGCGCACCCGTCGGCGATCTCGGGCAGGCTCCGTCCGGCGCGACGATGGTGTTCGAGGTGCCGCAGGCCCGCGTACCGTACGCGACGCTGCGGGTGGAGTCGCCGGGCGTCGCGCCACGCGAGTTCCCCCTCCGTACGCCGAGCGTGCGAATCGGGCGCGGCGAGGAGAACGAGCTCGTATTGCCCGACTCGCGCATCTCTCGCGCGCACGGCCTTCTCTCCGCGCGGCAGGGCGGCCTCGTGTACACGGACCTCGCCAGCACGAACGGCTCCTTCGTGAACGGGGCCCGGGTCAGCGAGGTGGCCCTGGGGCCCGGAGACGTCCTGCGGCTTGGCGACACGACCGTGACGATCGCCCGCGGCCGATGAACCTCCCGGGCGGGATCGACACGTTCGCGCTGAGCCTGTGGCTGCTGCGCCTGGCGTTCCTCGGTGCCCTCTACCTGTTCCTGCTGTCGGTCGGGCGCCTGCTCCTGCGCGATCTCCGCAGCGTGTCGGCCACGGCACCGGGCGAACTCGGCCGGCTCGTCGTGGTCTCGTCGTTCGCCGGCGGGCCGCCGTCCGGCGCGTCTTACGCCCTGGACGCGGTGACCACGATCGGGCGCGACGTCAACAACACCATCGCGATCGACGATCCGTTCCTGTCGGCGGACCACGCGGTCCTCACGTTCCGGGGCCGGAGCTGGTACCTGGAGGACCGGGGCAGCACCAATGGCACGTATCTGAACGGCGCACCGATCGCGGGTGTCGCACCGCTCGGGTTCGGCGACGAGGTACAGGCGGGCCAGCTCCGGGTGCGGCTTGACCGGCCGCGACCCCCGCGGGCCGCATGAACGTGATCTCCCCGGCCGCCGCGCGGCAGCTCGGGATCGAAGTGCGTCCGCGCCTTCGCCGCCGCGAGCTGGCGCTGCTGGCGATCGTCGCGATCGCGCTCGTCCTGGGCCGGGCGTCGCTGGCGTCCACCCTGGCCGGCCACCTGGCGCTGGGCGACATGCGGTTGCTCGGCCTGTATCTCGGCGGGATCCTGGCCGTCCACGTCGCGTTCGTGCTGACCGGCCGCCGAATGGACCAGGTCCTGCTCCCGACCGTGGCGCTGCTGGGAGGGCTCTCGCTGCTCGTCATGGAGCGGCTCCCGCAGGACCTGGTGGTCCAGCGGTTCGTGGGTCGCGACTTCGGGCTGGCGCAGCTCCAGCTGGGCTGGCTGCTGCTGTCGCTGGTGCTGCTGGGCGCCCTCGCCATCGTGGTGCGCAGCGACAACTGGCTGCGGCTGTACAAGTACACGTGGGCCGCGGCGGGAATCGCGCTGCTGCTGGCGGTGTTCGTGTTCGGCCGGGACGTCAACGGCGCCCAGCTGGACCTGTGCCTGGGCCCGGTCTGCGGTCAGCCCTCTGAGCCGCTCAAGGTGATCATGGTCGTGTTCCTCGCCGGCTACCTCGCCGAGAACCGGGAACTCCTCGCCGGTGCCAGCACGCGCGTGGGACCGCTCCGCCTCCCGCCCCTGCCGTACCTCGCGCCGATGCTCGCGATGCTCGGCATCGCGCTGGCGGTGGTCACCTTCCAGCACGACCTCGGTTCCGCGCTGCTGTACTTCGCGGTCTTCCTGCTCCTCCTGTACATCGCCACAGCCCGGGTGAGTTACGTGGCCCTGGGGCTGCTGCTGTTCCTGGCTGGGAGCGCGGTCCTGTACGAGGTCTACCCCGTGGTGCGGCTCCGGGTCGATATCTGGCTGAACCCCTGGAGCGACCCGCAGGGCGCCGGCTACCAGACCCTGCGTGCCCTCTACGCGCTGGGGACCGGCGGGATCCTCGGCACCGGGCTGGGCGCCGGCCTGCCGTCGGTCGGGTCGGTTCCCGCGATCCCCGTCATCCAGAGCGATTTCGTCTTCACCGCGATCGCCGAGGAGATGGGGATGCTCGGCGCGCTGGCGGTCCTGGCGTGTTACCTGGTGATCGCGGAGCGCGGACTTCGCATCGCCGCCACCGCGCAGGATGACTTCCGGGCGCTGCTGGCCGCAGGGCTCACGCTGGTGGTCGTGGTGCAGGCCGCCATCATCGTGGGGGGGAACATCAAGCTCGTGCCCCTCACGGGCATCACCCTGCCGTTCGTGAGCTACGGCGGCAGCTCGCTGGTCGCCAACGCGCTCGTGGTCGGCCTGCTGCTCGCGCTGAGCGATCGCGGCGTGGAGCCCCCGCCTCCACCAAAGGCC
>JAJYJR010000014.1:0-25552 GCA_021789355.1 Chloroflexota bacterium
CGTTCATGAGCTTGGCCAGCGGCGGGAAGCCGCGTGCCTCGACGCCGTCTGCGGCCCCCTTGACGGCCAGCTCGACGCCCGAGGCCTGCAGTCCGATCACGACCTCGACGTCGGAGGCCATCGCGGCAACCGCCATCACGAACGGGATCGTCGCGGGCTCGGGATCGTCGGGCCCACGGGTGACCATGAGCACGAGCTTCTGCGTGTCGGCCATGCTGCTGCTCCCTCTTGCCGTCCGCGGGACGCCGGCGGGCGTTGCTGCCAGGCGCGGGCCCCGGACCCGGGACCGCCGCGCTCAGATGAAGAGCGGCGACCAGCCCTCGGTCATCAGGCCGATGACGGTGGCGGCACCGACCGGCTCCGCCATGCCATCGATGAGGTCGTCGCGGGTGAGCCCGTACATGTCCATCGTCATCTGGCAGGGGATGAACTCGACGCCCATCGACTGCGCGATCTCGAGGAGCTCCTTCGGGCTGGCGTTCTTCTGCTGCTTCGCGAGCTGCCCCATCATCCAGGGGCCCATGCCCATGAAGTTCATCTTCGAGAGCTTCCG
Organism: Chloroflexota bacterium; assembly: GCA_021789355.1. Next base: position 554 of record JAJYJR010000014.1, read on the forward strand.
GTGGCTGATCCCCGGCCGCTGCATGAAGGCCATCATCTTCTGCATCCAGTTCCGGCCGGTGATCCGCCTGGAGTCCTTGACGAAGCCCTGCAGGCCCCAGAAGGTCACGAAGACCTTGCACTGGACGCCCATCGCCCCGGCGGTCGAGGCGAGCAGCATGGTGGCCCAGACCTTCTCCAGTTCGCCGCTGTAGTTGATCAGCAGGATGTCGTGGTGCTGGACCTCCGGGGCACCTGCCTCGGCCGGCTGCGACACGAGCGCGGGGGCCTCGGCCGTCGGTTCGAGTGTCAGCGTCATGGCCTGTCTCCTACTTCTTCTGGAGCACGAAGCGGAACACGGCGCCCTCGACCGACGACTCGACCAGCGGGTTGCCGGTGGACTTCGACCAGGCCTCCAGGTCCTTGGTGGAACCCGGGTCCGTGGCGAGCACCTCCAGGAGCTGCCCGGAGGCCAGCCCCTTCATGGCCTGCGCCGTCTTGACGATCGGCATGGGGCAGGACAGCCCCTTCGCGTCGACCTGCGCGGCGAACTCTGGCGTGGTCATCGTCCCTTCCTTTGTGCTAGGCGGCCGCGCCCGTGGGCGCGGGTGCAGCGGTGGCCGGTGTTGTGCGGACGGCCATCCGCTCGCGGGTTGCGCTAGATGAATACGATGGGCCCTTCGCCCGCGTTGAGGTGGAAGGCTGTCACGCCCTCCACGCCGTCGACCAGCGGGTCCAAGTCGCCCGGCTCGAGCTTCAGGATGTCCATGGAGAGCGAGCACGCCTGGATGTCGACCGCGCCGAGATCCTTCGCCTGACGCAGCGTATCGGCCCAGCTCGCCTGGCCCGCCCGCGCCGCCGCCGCGATTGCTGCGGCCCCCGCCTCTCCGGCCTCCGCTGAGAGCCCATGATCACGCTCGATCCGATCCGCCCGGAAGGCATCGAGCGCCCAGTACTGCAGGAAGATGTGGACGGTCTTGCCGAGCGCAGCAGCGCCGGCGGTCATCACCGCTGCGGCCTGCAGCCGATCGTCGGTGCCCGAGAAGAGGACCAGGGAGAGCGTGTCGTCCATCGTGACCTCACACGGAAAGGGGGGCGTCGAGGCGTTCCGCGGCGCGGCTCGAGACATCCGCCAGGTGAATCAGCCGCCGGACCAGAACGCGCTGCATGATCCGGCATGCCTCGGCCACTTCCGGGTCGGCCAGGTGGTACTGCACCTCGCGGCCCACCCGCACCGCACTCACCAGCCCGGCCGCCCGCAGCACGGCCAGGTGCTGCGACACGTTGGGCTGGCTCATGCCGGTCAGATCCGCCAGCCGCCCGACCTCGGCAGGTCCATCGTGCGCGAGCCGCTCGATGATGTCGAGGCGGTGAGCGTTGGACAGCGTCTTCAGCACATCGGCCTGGAGCGCGAGAGTCTCATCCATCAGCCGTAGTATCCAGATATGCGCACATGCGCACTAGGCCGGATCGGCGCATTCTGGCATGCCGGACGGCAGGGGGACCACAGCTGGTGCTGGGCGGCACTTGCGCCATGTCCGGCGCTGGGCGCTGGGCCGACCGCTCCTGACCATCGGCCCGCAGATTGGCCACCAAAGGCCCTTCCGATCCCTGCCACACGGCCGCGACGGTTGCACCCATGCAGCATCGGCGGCTCGGGCCACCAGACGACCTTCGGGATCGGAGCGGCCAGCCTCGGCCGCCGAGGCGGCGCGACCCAGCACTGACGAGGAGAACAGATGGCATCGCTGACCGACCGGCTCTGCGCCGAGCATTCCAGGTTGATGCCGCACGTCGATGACCTGCGGGCCATCGCGGACGACGCGGCGGGCACGACGCGGGACGCTCTGGCCGAGCGGCTGCGCGCCGAGCATGCCTTCCTGACCGCCGAACTGCTCCCGCACATGGCGGCCGAGCAGGAGATCCTGCATCCGTCGTTCGAGCGGCTCATGCAGAACCGCCACTCGATGACGCCCATGACCCGGGACCACGACCGCATTCGTCAGCTGCTGGACACCATGGGCCAGCTGGTGCAGCCTTCAGGGACTTCGCGCGTCGCGGGATCGCCGTGGCTGCTGGATGTGCGCCGGGCGCTCTACCAGCTGTATGCCCTCCTCAAGGTCCACCTCGCCGAGGAGGAGATGTACGCCCCCATCCTCGAGCACGAACTGACCGAAGCGCAGCTCGGAGCCATCGTCGCGGCTCTGGACGCACGACAGACGGCCCGGGCCTGACCTCCGGCCGCGACCCGGGCCGAACGCTCACGGCGTTCATCGCGAGGTCGTCGCTCCCTGGCAGCGACCGACTCGGCGTCAGGCCACCCGGGAGACCGGGGGCGGGACCTCCACGCAGCGCAGCTCGCCCACCTCGCCGGCGAGGGCGACGCGGGCGTCGCTGCTCAGGCCGTCGTCGGTGACGAGGACATCGGCCTGGTCGAGCCGGGCGAACGAGCTCAGGCCCACCAGGCCCCACTTGGTGTGGTCGGCCACGATGACCAGGCGACGGCCGGCGGCCACCATGGCCCGGTTGGTCTCGGCCTCCAAGAGATTGGGCGAGGTGAACCCGGCGCGCAGCTCCATGCCGTGGGTGCCCAGCACCACCAGATCCAGGTGGACCCGCTCCAGGACGGCCACGGCGAAGGGACCGACCAGGGCATCGGAGGGGGTGCGCACCCCGCCCGTGAGCACCACCGTCTGGCCGCTGGATCCAGGGTCGCTGAAGGCGTCGGCCACCCGCAGCGAGTCGGTCACCACGGTGAGGCCGGGCACCTCGGCGAGCCGGCGGGCCAGCGCGGCGGTGGTGGTGCCCGCGGAGAGCCCGATGGCCATGCCCGGCGCCACCAGGGTCGCCGCCTCTGCCGCGATGGCCGCCTTCTCGGCGGGCTGCAGGGTCGACTTGGCGGTGAAGCCCGGTTCGACGAGGGCGCTGTCGTCCACCAGGGTCGCGCCGCCGTGCACCTTCTCCAGCAGCCCCTGCTCGGCCAGCGCGGCGAGGTCCCGGCGCACCGTCATGTCGGAGACCCCGAGCTCGTGGACGAGCTCCGTCACCCGGATCGCGCCGACCTGGCGGATCCACTCGAGGATGCGGGCCTGTCGCTGCCGTGCCAGCACTGCCGTCCACTCCCTCGCTGCGTGCACTCTCGGGCCGATCATAGGCGTCCTCGGCGCGGGCCCTGGCACGGCCAAAGGCGGACTGCGGTCCGGTCAGGGTGCGGGTCGGCTGATCTGGTCGCCTCCTCGGGCCCGGTACCCTTCTCCAACTGCTGGCTTCGGTGCGCTGCCAGCCGCTGTGGCACGGACGCAGGCGCATGCATGCTCCGGACGAGTCGGCGACGCGCCCGAGAACCGCAGGCACGCCTCGAACTGCTCGTGCGCACTGAAGCTCAGTACTGGAACCGCTTCTGCAGCAGGGCGTGGATCGAGACCGCGATCAGGATCACGGCGCCGTAGATGAGGTTCGTGTAGAAGTCGGTGAGGCCGACGGCCACGATTCCGGCCGTGATCCCGCCGATCATGAAGGCGCCGATGAACGTTCCCCACACGCTGCCGCGTCCGCCGAACACGGACGTGCCGCCGACGAAGACCGCGGCCAGGATCGGGAGCAGATAGCCGTCGCCCATGGACGGATAGAAGTTCACGACCTGGAGGCTGTTGAGCATGCCGGCGAAGGCGGCAGACATGCCCATCAGCACGAACAGGATGATGCGCGTCCGCCGGATCGGGATGCCCATCAGCTTGGCGGCCAGCCCGTTGTCACCGATGACGTAGGTGTTGTGCCCCAGCCGGTGCCGGTTCAGCAGTATCCACGTGGCGATCCCCGTCCGTGCCTTCGCTCGACTACCCTGAGTCATGGCTGCGGAGCAGGTGGCCCGAGGTGCAGCAGTTGCCTGGCGACGCCAGGCAACTGCTCGGCGAGCGGATCCCGGATGGCGGGAACAGGAGGGGTCAGGCCGGTCATCACGCCGGCCGTGACCTACCCAGCTTTGGGCTCGCCTGGTTCGAGATACCGCGATGCGGGGTCCGGATACTTGGCCATCGCGGTGCGATGGCGCCGATACCCAAGCCGGCGGTAGAAGCCCTCGTGGCCGAAGGTGGCCGTGAGGTAGACACGCGTGCTGGCGGGCACGGAGCCTTCCAGCGCGGCCATGATCGCCCTGCCAACGCCGCGGCCCTGCCACGCCGGTCTCACGGCCACGTCGAACACGCTCGCGTAGTAGACCCCGTCGCTGATCACACGACCGATGCCGATCAGCGCACCGGCGTGCCATGCCGTCGCCACCGCGTGGCTGGCCGCGAGCGCAGCAGACAGGTCCGTCGACTCCTTGACGCCCAGCCCTGCCTCCGAGTACAGCGCGGCGGCCGCCTCCACCCACGAAGGATCGAAGCCCAGCGCGACCTCCATCGGCTGCGTCCTCATACCTTGTCCCCTCGCGGGCTGCATGACGTCGGACGCAGGGTACCGCGCACCGCGCGGCAGGGCGGCTCAGGGAGCGGGATCACGGCGATCTCGTACAGGCTCGGCGCCCGTCCTGCCAACATGCCCGTGGTGCGAGCGCGGCCGCATGCAGGACGCGGGTAACGGCAGCATGATGCGCTCGTGGACACTGCCCTGGAGGCGCTCGCCCGGCGGTTCATCAACGGTGCACGCGAGTTCGAAGGCTGCCCGCTGTATCGGCAACTTTGCCCGACCGTCGCGGCCGACCCGCGACTGTTGCGGATCGCGGCGGAGCGGCGGGCGGGCCAGCAGCCCACAAACCTGTTATTCGCGGCGGTGCAGTACCTGCTCTTCGAGGAGCCGGAAGAGGAGCTCGCGCGTTGGTATGTCTCGATCGACGGGGTGGAGGCGCGCCCACCGGAAACCGCGGGCCCGCCGTTCACCGCATTCTGTCTGCGGCGCCGCGACGCGCTGGTCGAGCTGCTGCGCACGAAGCTGGTCCAGACGAACGTCGTCAAGCGCGCCGCGGCGCTGCGATTGGGTCTCGCCCACGTCGCCCGACGCACAGACGGACCCATCACGCTGATCGAGATCGGCGCCAGTGCCGGGGTGCTGCTCGCCGTCGACCGCTACCGCTACCGGCTGGCGGGGCGCATCTGGGGACGCCCCGACTCGCCGATCGAGATCGCCACCGACTGGCGCGCCACCCCGGACACCCTTCCTGATCTCGACCGGCTCTCCACGATCGCGGAGCGCTTCGGGATCGACCTCTCCCCCATGGATCCGCGTGACCCGGCAGGGCGCCGCTGGCTGCGGGCGCTGGTGTGGCCGGGCAACGACGCCGAGTGGATGCTCCTGGAACGCGCGCTCGACCTCGTCGTCGACGACCCGCCGCGTGTCATCGCCGGCGACGCGATCGAGATCCTGCCCCGCCTACCGTCCGCAGACCTCGCCTCGGGTGGTCCGCTCGTCGTGTTCCACGCCGCCACCCGCGCGCATCTGCCGATCGATCGCCGTGAGGCATTCGACCAGGCGATCCGCGAACTCGGGCGGGACCGGCCGCTCTTCTGGCTGTCACTCGAGGGCACCCGCGAACCACTGGCGGAACTGGGCGGAGCCTCCGTCCCCCTCCACCAGCTTCAACTTGTCGAGGTCGAGAGGGGCCGGGAGCAGACGAGCGAGCGGCTCGCCATCTTCGAGCCACACGCGGAGTGGGCGATGCCGTTCGTGGCGCCAGGGCCTCGCGGTTCGGAGCAGTAGTCACCCGACCGCAGACAAGCGCCGATCAGCGACCCGGACCACGATGCGCACTCTCACTCGTGACGGCTCGGCTCTCTCCTCTCGCCCCGACCACACCGGACCCCACCATATCGGCCCGGGCCTCGCCGACCTGGCGCTCACTCAGCGAGCCCGTGCTTGTAGGCGTAGGCGACCGCCTGCGCACGGTCGCGGGCGTCGATCTTGGCGAACAGGTGGTTGATGTGGCTCTTCACCGTCCCTTCGCTGACGACGAGCTGCTCCGCGATCTCTGCATTCGAGAGCCCCTGGGCGATGAGAGACAGCACGTCTGCCTCCCGCGTCGTGAGGCCGTTGGGCAGCTTGGCGCGATCCGGGCGATCCCGCTGCGGCCCGGCGGTCGCGATCACGTCGACGAGGAGTCGCTGGATGGCGGGGTCGATGGCGGCCTGGTCGTCGAGCACCCGCTGGAGGGCCTGCAGGATCTCCGCGCCGCTGGCGTCCTTGGTGAGATAGCCACGAGCGCCGGCACGGAGCGCGTCGACCACGGATCGATCGTCCACATAGGTGGTCAGGATCACGACCCGGGTCTCGGGTTGCTGTTCCCGTAGTAGGCGGGTAGCCTCCACGCCATCGCAGCGCGGCATCCGCAGGTCCATGAGCACCACGTCAGGATGGAGATCTCCGGCGCGGGCGACGGCCTCGGTACCGTCCGCGGCTGTGCCGACGACCTCAACGTCCGGCAACAGCCCGAGCACGAGCGTCAGCCCTTCACGCACGACGCGCTGATCGTCGGCGACGAGGACGCGGATCGGTGGGCTCACGCCGGCACGCTGAGTTCGACGCGGAAGCCGCGCGGCGTCGTGGTGGCGGTCAGCGTGCCGCCCAGCAGCTCCGCGCGTTCCCGCATGCCGGTGAGGCCGTAGCCAGGTTCGCCGCTTGGTGCCGGCGGATCGCCTCCAGCGGACGCGAAATCCTCGACCGTCAGTCGGGTGACGCGCGCCTCGTACGCGAGATGCAGCTCGACCCGCTGCGGCCGCGCGTGCTTCGCGATGTTCGTCAGGGCCTCCTGCGCGACCCGGTACAACGCGAGGCGCGCTTCCGATCCGAGTTCATGCTGGCTACCCGATACGGTGAAGGCACAGGGGATGCCCCGGTCGTGCTCGAACTGCGTGGCCAGATCGGGCAGACGCTCTGGCCCCGGGAGCTCGGCGTCGCGCAGCATCCCGATTGCCCCATGCGCCTCCTCGAGGCCGGCACGGGCAAGGTGATGGGCACGATCGATGACCTCCGGCAGGCGGGGGTCGACCGGGTTCGCGGTCGCCAGCATCCGCGCGCCCTCCAGTTGCAGCGCCAGGCCCGACAGGGAATGCGCGAGCACGTCGTGCATTTCTCGGGCGAGCCGCTGTCGCTCGGCGAGCTGCGCCGCAAGCGCCTCGGCCGCGCGGCGCTCCTCGAGCTCGACGAGGAGGTGCTCTGCCTGCTCGTTCGCCTCGCCCAGGCGGGTCGCCAGGAACCGCATCCCGAGGAACGCACCGAGCATCCCGAGCAGCAGCACGCCTGGGCCACGGCCGGTGACCTCCGCGATGACCGCCAGCCCGATGAAGGTGGCCACCGATAGTGGAATGGCTGCTCGCACCGGCAGGCGACGGGCAAGGAAGACGACACCGACGAACACACCCGCCGCGCCCGGGCCGTCCGGCTGCGCCCACATCAGCACCGCGGAGCTGGCCACGAGCAGCACGACGAGCCACACCGCGACCACGGAACGCTGCGTGCTGCGCGTGCCCAGGGCGCCATAGACGAACCCGCCCAGAGCGATCGAGACGACCAGACCCTCGCCGGCCAACCCCGGCCCCGGGCGAGCCTGAAACGCGGAGATCGCAACGACGAGGAGCAGGAGAGGGAGCAGCAGGTTCACCCCACGTTGGACCGCCTGCCATTGCGCCCGCGACTGACGCAGTCCGGCGAGGGTCGCTGTGGTCGCCCGCTCCACGCTCACGGACGAAACGGTACGACGGCCGAACCGATCGAGCATCGGCCGGCAGGTGGAGGCGCGCCCTCCACTCATGGGTGGAGACCGTTCCATCCGACGTTGCAGGTTGCCGACCGGCCAAGTTCCAGCCGCGCGCCGATGTGCTCGCGGTCCCGATGCAGCAGGCTCGGCACGGTTTCCAAACGGCCAACGGAGGACCACCCGATGACGCTTTCTGCCTCGCCCACCCCGCGCGATCGACTCGCCAGGGCCCTGCGTCGGCTCCGCTGGCCGGTGGTGATCGCCTGGGTGCTCGCCATCGTGCTCCTGCGCCCGATCGCAGCCGGACTGTCCGGTGCGACCGACGGCACCGCGTCGGCCTACCTGCCGGCAGGAGCACCGTCGACGCGCGTCGTCGATCTGCAGGAGGCGGCGCAGCAGGGCAGGCCGACAAGCGACACGGCGATCGTCGTCTTCGCTCGCGCGGGCGGGCTGACGGCAGGTGATCGCACAGCGGTCGCCTCAGCGCGTTCGGCCGTGGCGCGGCTCGTCGGGGCGGAACCCGGGCTCAGGGCGCCGGGTCCGACGCAACCCTCGGCCGACGGGCAATCCGAGGGGTTCACGGTGGCCGTTGCGTCGACGTTCGACAGCCCGGCTGTGGCGGCGATCCGTCGCGCAGTCGAGGCAGCCGCGCGCGACGCCGGAAACAGTCTCGAGGTCCAGGTCACCGGCTCGGCCGCGCTGAGTGCCGACAGCGGTAGCGGCAGCCAGACCGCGCTGCTGCTCACTGCGCTCCTCGTCGTCGCCGTCATCCTCCTGCTCGTCTATCGCAGCCCGATCCTCTGGTTGTTGCCCCTCGTCGGTGCGATCGGCGCGATCGTCGTCGCGCAGGCGGCGGCCCGCGGCCTCGCCAACGCCGGGCTGACCGTCAGCTCGCTGTCGGCCGCGATCCTCATCGTGCTCGCCTTCGGCGCGGCGAGCGACTACGCGCTCCTACTCATTCACCGATACCGGGAGGAGCTGCGCCACCATGCAGCCACCGAGGATGCGATGGCAGCCGCGCTGCGCCGCACGTTACCCACCCTCGTCGCGTCTGCCGCCACGGTCACAGGCGCGATGCTGTGCCTCCTCGCGGCCGTATCGGCCTCCCTGCACGGCCTGGGCCCGGTCGGCGCCGTCGCCATCGTCGCCGCGCTCCTGGCTCAGACGACGTTCCTGCCCGCGCTGCTGCTCGTCGTCGGTCGGCGCGCGTTCTGGCCGCGCGTCCCCCGCCCGGGTGAGGCCGGGCACGACGAATCGCGTGCCTGGGCCTCCGTCGGCGCGCGCATCGTTCGCCATCCCGCCCCGATCGCGCTGGCCGTCGTCGTGGTGCTCGGCGCAGCGTGCACCGGCCTGGCCGCGCTACAGACAGCCAACAACCCGCTGGACAACCTGAAGGGTGACCCCGGCAGCGTCGTCGGCGCGCAGCTGCTGGCCGAGCACTACGGGGTCGGCGTCCTCGATCCCCTGGTGCTCCTCGCCCCCACACGCGAGGCGTCCGCCGCGGCCGCCGTGGCACGCGGTGTCACCGGTGTCGCCAGTGTGTCGGCCGGTTCCCCGGTCGGAGGCTACGCCGACTACTCGGTCACGCTGTCGGTGCCCCCCTTCGGTCAGCGGGCAGCTACTGCGATCCAGGAGCTTCGCAGCCAGCTCGACCGCCAGGCCCCGGGATCGCTGGTGGGCGGTGACCCTGCCATCCAGTACGACATCGCCCAGGCGGCCGGCCGCGACGCCCTCCTGCTCATCCCGCTGATGCTCATGGTGATCTTCGTCGTGATCGCGCTGCTCCTTCGGGCGATCGTCGCGCCGCTCGTGCTGGTCGCGACAACCGCGTTCAGCTTCGGCGCGTCCTTCGGGCTCGCGGGCCTGCTCTGGCGCTACGGGCTGGGGTACGCGGGCATCGAGTCCCAGCTTCCCATCTACATCTTCGTCTTCCTCGTCGCGCTGGGGGTCGACTACAACATCTTCCTGAGCGCCCGCATCCGAGAAGAGTCGCGCCAGCAGGGAACGACGCAGGGCACCCTGCGCGGCCTCGGCATGACCGGCGACGTGATCAACGCCGCGGGCATCGTCATGGCGGGCACGTTCGCCGCGCTTGCCCAGCGCCCGCTCGTGGACATCACTGAGGTCGGAACCGCGGTCGCCATCGGTGTCCTCCTCGACACCCTGCTCGTGCGGACCGTGCTCGTCCCCGCCACGCTCGTCGCCATCGGCGACCGCGTCTGGTGGCCCGGGCGGGCCGCCGCCATGGATCAGGTGCGGATCGAGGACCTCTGCACGCTGCCCGAGATGCCTGCAGGAAGCGGAGACGGCGTGTGACCACGAGCCAGCTCCAGCCCGGCAGCCGCAGTGCATCAGTCGGTTGACACCTTCCTCGACGGCGGGAGTACCGACGGGATGCGCCCTGCACCCGTCGGTATCGGCTGACTGCCCCGCCCCGCTTCGGGTTCGCGACCCAGCATTCCGGGACGCGAAGGGCGGATACGTCTTGCTCCGCGTCCCGCGCGTCCCTCAGGTCGGATCGGGGGTCGGCAACGTCAAGGAGGTCGACCGTTGCATCATCCTCGAGACGCACCGCGACCTGAGACTCGAGAAACGGGCCACCACGGGCTCCTGACAGGCATCCGCGTCGTGGCGACGCGGATGCGCGGATCAAGGTCCGGCGGAGGCACCGGCACCCCGGAACCGCATCCACCTCGATGAGCGCCGCGGGGGCGCGGTGCGGGATGGCAGCGAGTCCGGGGGGCGCGCGGCATCGAGGAGCAGGCGGATCGCGGTCCGGTACTGGCGGCCGGCCGGCGTGCGAGCGAGCCATTCCAGGTAGTCGGGGTCAGAGTGCGCAAGGTGTCCAAGCGTCAGGCCTGCATACCGCCCGAAGTCGAGAGTGACGTCCCCTGGCGTGCGGTCCCCGGCGGAGGCACCGGCCGGCGCAGTGGCGTGCACGGACACGGGTGCCGGTGGCGTCGTCGATGTTCGTCGGCTGGCATCGTAGGCGGCCCTGCGTGCCGGGTCGCGCAGCACGGCGTACGCCTCGTTGAACTCGACCATGCGCCCCGCGTCCCCGGACCCTGCATCGGGGTGGTAGCGCTTGGCGAGGCAGAGGTAGACCGCGCGGATCACCTCTGGTTCGGCGGAAGGATCCACCTGCAGCAGGCGATACAGATCCCGGATCTCGGTCATGTGGTGTCGAGGCTCAACCTGGGAGGAAGGGCATGGGAGGCCGCGGCGGGCTCATGGGCGCCGCTCCAGCGCCTCTGCCTCGCCGCGCACCGCCAGCATCTCGGCCTGGATCTCATCGAGCGAACCCGTCCGGACCGCGGCGCGCAGCCGGTCGCGCAGTAGGCTCACGGCTCGGTGGTGACCACCGCGCTCAAGTCCGGAGAGCCGCGCGAGCAGAGTGCCGAATGGGGCGGCAGGGTCGTCATGTGAGGACGACCCTGCACCGTGGGAACGCTCGGTTTCGAGCCTGGGCCCCGTCCCTGAAGGCGCGCGGCGTCCCGCCGGCTGGTCGACGGCTCCCTGCTCTCGCATCAGTTGGCCCCCCGTGTGACGCCTGCCCCCTCGTTGGCGGAACCATCGGGCAGCCACGCCCGATCCGACATCGCCCATCGGTCCGGCGCCGCTGCGGCAATCGTACCGGAGCGGTCTCATCCATCCGGCAGCCGGATGGGCACGAACGATGGTCCCTTCCCCGGTGCCCACTCGGGGGATGGACGGCTTACGCCCGCGTCGGATTCACTGTCCTGGCGCCCCGAAGGAGCCTGAGCACAGTGCGTACACAGCTCGAAATCGCTCCCCAGTCGCTGGTCCGCCAGGACCGCGGGAGCCACGCTGGGGGGATAGGAGCGCCGTCGCGCAGCCTGCTCCGCCTGCTCCGCGAGCCGCGAGCGCTCCTGGGTCTCGTGGCGGCGGTGGCGGCGCTGGCCTCGATCCTGGCCGGTGCCGGCGGCCCGCAGGCACTCCTGTATGACAACCTCCAGGAGCTCGTCGCCGCCCTCGGCGGCGCCGTGGTGCTCGTGCTCGCCAGCCAGCGCGGCGAGCCGGACGCACGGCGGCTGCGCCGGGCTCTGGCCCTGGCCCTGGCCGCGACAGCGGCAGGCATGGTGGCCTGGGACTTCGCTCCCCTGAGCGGCGGCACGCTCGGCCACGTGGGCGACCTGTTGCTGGTCCTAAGCACCGGGCTCGCCGTCATCACCGTCATCCCGGCCCTGTTCGGCGAGCTCGGCGCCGAGCGGCTGGGAGACCTCGTCACCGACACGCTGATGCTGGCGCTGGCCGGGATCACCATCGTGGCTACCGTGTGGGAGCTCGGTGGCGGGCCGGGTGATCCGCTCGCGCCGCTCGGCGTGGTGTTCCTGGCCGCGGCCCTCGACGCGTCCGCCTTCGCCCTCCTCAGCCGGCGCATCGTGCCTGCCCCACGGGGCCCTTGGGTCGTTCTGAGCGGCGGGGCAACGCTCGGCGTGGCCTGGCTCATGTGGATCGGCGATGTTGCGGCGCCGGTGACGGTGGGACCGTCGGACTTCCTGTTCAGCATGGGGCTCCTGCTCCTCGCCTACGGGGCCCTTGACTGGGACCTGCGCCCCACGGGCGGTGTGCGCTTCGAGCGCACGGTGGAGATCCTGCGGCCCCTGCTCCCGGTGATGGCGATCGTGCTCACGGTCGGGCTCACCGCGTACACCGACGGCCCCGAGTTGTTCGACCTCGTGGGAGTGACCACCGGGGCCGTCGTGATCATCGCCGCCCTGCGTCAGGTGTACCTCTACGCACGGATGGCACGGGCCCGCGAGGCCGAGCGCCTCGCCGGCGAGCGTTTGGCCGAGGAACTGCGGGAACGGGCCGCCACGCTCCTCTCGCTGCAGCGGCTGGTCCCCGCCGACACGCCCGAGGCGACGGCCCGGGCGATCTGCACCGAGGCGCTGCACGTCGACTCGGTGGATCTCGCCCTGGTGCGCGCCTACCCGGCTGAGGGCGGCGTCGCACCGCTTGCCGCTGCCGGTCTCGGCCAGCGCGGCATCGCGCTGGAGCGATCGCTGGGCGCCGCTGCGGCACGCCAGGCCCGCTCCCGGGCGGCGCACGGATCCTGGGTTTGGTCCACCGAGACGACCGATGACGCCGTCCATTCCGCGCGGCTCCGCGCGCTGGGCGTACACACCATGGTCTGGGCGCCGCTGCGGCGCGACGAGCAGATCATCGGGGACATCGGACTGGGGACCCGTGAGGCACAGCGGGGCGCCGTGCTGGCGGACCATCGCGCGATGGTCGAGGAGTTCGCCATGGTGACCGCGGGGCTGCTCGGGCCGGCCCTCGCCGAGCGTGACCGGCGGGCCGCCCTGCGCCGGGAGACCGTGGCTCGCCTCACGGCACGGGCCTTCTACCCGGTCTTCCAGCCGATCGTCGATCTCGAGAGCCGCACCGTGGTGGGGTACGAGGCGCTGACCCGCTTCACCGATGGCGAACGACCGGACCGCTGCTTCGCCCAGGCCCGGGAGGCCGGGCTGGGGCCCGAGTTCGAGCTGGCCACCCTGGCGGCCGCGGTGAGCGCGGCGCAACGGCTGCCGGCCGGGGCCTGGCTCGACCTCAACGTCTCGCCTGCGCTTCTGCTCGACTGGATGCGACTGCGTGCTGTCGTGGGCGGCCTCGATCGACCGGTGGTGGTCGAGATCACGGAGCACGAGCCGGTTGCCGACTACGGCGCGCTCCGCGAGGCGTTCGGCAAGTGCCCCCATGAACTTCGTCTGGCGGTCGACGATGCGGGCGCCGGGGCGGCCAACTTCGGGCACATCGTGGAGCTGCGCCCGGACTTCATCAAGCTCGACATCAGCCTGGTACGGCACGTGGACACCGATCTCGGCCGGCAGGCCTTGGTGGTCGCCATGCGGCACTTCTCGAAGCGCGCGGGCTGCCGGCTGGTCGCCGAGGGGATCGAGACCGAGGCCGAGGCCCGGACGCTGGTGGATCTCGGGATCGAGCTGGGCCAGGGATATCTGCTGGGTCGGCCGGCGTCGATCGAGGACCTGCTGGCCGCGCTTCCGGACTGAAGGCTTGCAGGCGCAGGACCCCGCTGCGAGGACGCGGCCGGTGGCCCACCTCCGCCGACGCAGGTCCACCCCTGCTGAGCGCAGGCCCAAGGGCGGAGAGGGGCGCCTCCCCAACGCGCCGCGGCCCGCTGCCTGTCGCCGTCGGCTGGGAAGGCCGAGGGTGCGCCGGAGAGTCTAGCGGGCACAGAGAACGGCCGGAGGCATACATCCGCTCCGGCCGTTCTCTGGCGCTCTGTCCAGTACCCCGGTGTGGGAGGGGACTGGCTGCGCGTTGATCCTACGGCAGGTCCCCGATCGGTGCCGCCGACGCACGAACGCCCCGGCGGTGTCCGACGTCGGGGCGTTCGTGATCACGCGTGCAGCCCGCTGCCCCTCGTGCCGGCAGCCCCCGGACCGCACGGCGGGCAGCCTAGGAGCGGGACCGGCGGGCACGCACCGGCCATCCGGCATGACCCGATGGTCCGGGGGAGAGAACGGCCGGAGGAGTTCCCCGGCTCCTCCGGCCACCGCTCGGACCGGGCAGCGAGGCCTCCGTCCGTCGTGGCATGCTACGTCGTTCTGGCCCAGGTCTGCCTGCCGAAGCGAGCAGGGCCAGGTGCCCGTGGGGAGCCCTGCGAACGGCCCTTGGTGCGGGCTGCTGCCGTGTGGGAGCCTAACCGTGCCTCCCCCCCAACGCGCTGGCGGGACCGGGGCCCTGGACGGACGTGCAGTCGCTGCCGGGGCCCCGGTTCGCCACATCGGGAACGCGCGAACGCCCCGGCCCTACTCAGCCCAGGTCGGGGTATTCGCTGTCAACCGCGCGGTCCGGCGGCTCCCTGTTGCCCGCATCGGACGGCAGGCGGCACAGCACGCACGCGCGACGCTGCGACGCCATCCGCCCATGGTCCTGCCCCGATGGTCCGTGCGCCGACAGCGGCCGCCGTGGGTCCGGCACCCATCGCACAGGCCTGGATGGCGAGCACCCCGGTCGTCGCGTCCGCCCTTGCCACACGGGGGCCCTCCATCGCCGGACGGTCCTGCTTGGCACCATCAGCCACGCTCGCCTCCACGAACCGTGACGGAGCCGATTGCGTGAGACCGCAGGTCCACGAGTGGCAGCCGGCCGTTCTGGTCTGATACCCTGCACCGAACACAGCGCCGAGTGGCGCTCGCGGGCATCACGACCGAAGGGGATCCCCACCCATCACCGAGATCGCCTCAGCCGAGCCAGTCGGCCACGCGGGCCGCCCCATTCGGGGGCATCCGCGGTTCCGCATCGCGCAGGCCCGCGCTGTGCGGAGCGCGCTTCTTCGGGCAACTCTCGTACTCGCCGCCGCATCGATCGCCAGCGGCGCCCCGCTGCTCTGGCTGTACCCACGCGAAGGCAGCCTGCTGGCGGTCGTGGGAGTGGTGGAGGCGCTGGCGTGGACGGCGATCGCGGTGCTCTTGCACCGCACCTCGCGTCGATATCTCGCGCCGCTCGCGGCCCTCTGCGCGCTGCTGGTGCTGCCGGGCCCGCTGCTCACCATCGCACTGCTGCCGGGTCAGTACGCCACCACCCTCGCCTATCTCGTGGTGGTGCCCCTCGCGGTGGCGCTCTTCGTCCCCTGGGGAGTGCGGCCCCACGCACTGTGGCTGCTGTTGTACGTGGGGGTGGCGGTCGGCTTCGCGATCTCGCCCCTCGCAGCGTCGGACGGGACCGATGAGCGTCTCGGGCTGGTGGTCGCCATTCCGGCCGCCGGTCTCGTCAGCCTCCTGGGCCAGTGGTTCCTGCAACAGTCGCGGGAGCGCGAGTTTGCCGAACACCTGCGACTGCGGACCCTGAACCAGCTCGCCCGCGCTCAGGGCGCCGAGCTGCGGCAGCTCAACCGCCAGCTCGCCGAGACTGCGCGCCTCGATCCGCTGACCGGCCTCCTCAACCGCCGGCAACTCGAGGAGGACCTCGCGGTCCTCTGGGACCGGCACCGGCGTTACGGCCACAGCTACGCGGCCGTCCTCCTGGACCTCGATCGCTTCAAGGTCCTCAACGATCGAGCGGGCCATCTCGCCGGAGATGCCACCCTGCGCGCGGTGGCGGACACCCTCCGCACAGGGACGCGGGGTGGTGATCGCGTGTATCGCTTCGGCGGCGAGGAGTTCCTGGTCATCCTCCCGGAGGCTGCGGAGGATGCAGCGCGAGGCGCCGCAGAACGCCATCGCGAGGCAGTGGCCGCATTGGCCATCCCACACCCGGGCATCGGCGCGGCCGCCATCCTCACCATCAGCGCTGGTGTCGCCATCCTCGCCGGGGACGGCGATGCGGGGATCGAGAGCTGGCTGAGCCGGGCCGATGCGGCGCTCTACGCGGCCAAGCAGCAGGGTCGCAATCGCGTCGTCTGCGCCTCCTGACACGTGGACTAGGACCATCAGCGCCACGGCATACCGTATCGGTCCCTAGGTATCCGCCGAGATCCTGTCCAAAATGAGCAACCACTGGAACCATCGACACCGAGGGGGGTGCCGGCGATGGGCCAGGCACGAGGGCAGCGCGATGACGGACCACGCAACAAGGGGGTTACCGGCGGGGAGGCGCACGGCGCCGTCGCGGCACGACCGTGCAACGCGTGGGGATGCCCCGAGCGAGCTCGCCGAGAGCGTGCCGTCTGCCCAGGCATCGCCCGGGCGCAACGTGCGCTCGACTGCAACCTCCCGCGCACCCGATGCGCGTCGGGAGAGGCGGGCACGCGTGGTGACCGCGCCACCCTATGCGGCCGTCTTCCAGGATGCCGCCGAGGCGATCCTCATCGCGGAGATCGACACCTACCGCTATCGCTGGGTGAACCCGGCCGCCTGCGCGCTCCTTGGCTACACGGCGGCCGAGTTCCGCTCGCTGCGGCTCCACGACGTCCATCCGCCCGAGGAACTGCCCGCCATCCTGGCGGCGTTCGGCAGCGTGGTCGAGGGACAGCCCGCCGCGGCGCGGGCCGTGCCGTGTCGGCGCAAGGACGGCTCGCTGCTGCGCGTCGATATCCGGGGGTCGCGCGTGACCCTCGACCGCGTCGCATACAACATCGCGTTCTTCACCGATGTCACCGAGAACTACGAGCTCGCCCGCGATCTGTGGCGCAGCGAGCGGAACCTTGCCGAGGCGCAGCACATCGCCGGCATCGGCAGCTGGGAATGGGACGCGGCGTCGGGCGCCGTCCTGCGCTCCACCGAACTGCACCGCATCTACGGGGTCGATCCCGGCTCGATGCCGGCGACCGGTGACGCGTTCCTGGCGTTCGTGCATCCGGACGACCGAGCCCGGACGCGGGCCGAGTTCGAGGTCGCGACCGCCAGCCCCGGCAAGCATGAGTTCGAGTTCCGCGCGGTGCGCCCAGACGGCAGCATCCGATTGCTTCGCAACAGGATGCAGACCGTGGTCGAGGCAGGGGGGCACCCTGCGACGCTGATGGGCACCGTGGAGGACATCACGGATCGCCGCGCCGCCGACGAGGAACGGAGCCGCCTGATGGCCGCCGTGGAGCAGGCCTCCGACGCGGTGGTCGTCACCGATCTCGCGGGCACCATCGCGTATGTCAACCCGGCCTTCGAAACGATCTCCGGCTACCGGCGGGCGGACGCCGTCGGACAGAACCCCCGGATCCTGAAGAGCGGCCGTCAGTCGGATGCCTTCTACCGGTCCCTGTGGGCTCGTCTGGCCCGTGGGCGCGACTGGCGGGGTCGGTTCATCAACCGCCGGGCCGACGGCGCGGAGTACCAGGTGGAGGCCACCATCTCCCCCATTCGCGATGCACGCGGGTCGCCCACCGGCTTCCTCGGCGTGGAGCGCGATGTCACGGTGCTCACCACCGCACAGTCACGGCTGGCGGGCGAGTTCCGTGAACGCGCCCAGGTCGCGGCCGCACTGGCGCGCCTGCAGCCCGGCCCGAACGCGGCTGTGACCGCGGCAGAGATCTGCGGCGAGCTCGCGAGCGTGCCCGGCGTCGACGTCGCTGTGCTCGTCAACTTCACCGCTGCCGGGCATGCCGTGGCGCTCGGAGTGGCGGCTCCGGCGGGATACCCCCTGGCCCCCGGCCAGTCACTCCCGACCAGCCGGGCCACCTATCTCTACGAGCGTGCCGTGCTGGGCCCCTGGGCCGAGGCGTACCGCCCGCGCCCGATCGACGCGGACTACGGCCAGGCCATCGCGGCGCTCGGCGTCCGAGCGACGGCCTATGCACCGATCCGCAACGGCGAGGGCTTGTTGGGCCTGGTCGTCGCCGCGACCCGGGACGAGCAGTATGCGCGCCACTTGATCGACCATCTGCCGGCGGTGGGCGAGTTCGCGGCCACCGCCAGTGCGCTGCTCGCCCGCGACCTGGAGGGCGAGCACCGACAGTCGCGCCTGCAGACGTCCATCGCCGAGCTCATCCGAAACCGCGCGTTCCACCCGGTCTACCAGCCCATCGTCGAGCTGGCCGAGGGTGGCATCGTCGGGTACGAGGCATTGACGCGGTTCGACGACGGCATACCACCCGATCGGCGGTTCGCGGAGGCGTGGTCCGTCGACCTCGGGGTGAAGCTGGAGCTGGCGACACTCGACGCTGCCCTTGCCAACGCCCGGGCACTTCCGGCGGGACGCTGGCTCCACCTGAACGTCTCACCGCGACTGCTTGCCAGCCCAGGGCAGGTGCGCACGGTGTTCCAGCAGGCGGACCGACCCGTGGTCGTCGAGATCACCGAACACGACCCGGTCACCGACTACGCCGCCCTCCGTGAGGCGCTCCGGACGCTGGGCGGCTCGGTCCGGACAGCCGTGGACGACGCGGGAGCAGGCATTGCGAACTTCGCGCACATCGTGGAGCTCAAGCCGGATTTCGTGAAGCTTGACATCGCGCTGGTGCGGGGCGTGAACAGCGACCTCGGCCGCCAGGCCCTGGTGATCGCCCTGCGACACTTCGCGCGCGCCACCGGCTGCCGTCTCGTGGCGGAGGGCATCGAGAGCGCTGCTGAGGCGCGCACGCTCGCCAACATGGGGGTCGACTTCGGACAGGGCTACTACTACGGACGACCCGCGATCGTCGCTGACCTCGGCGATGCCGGGGCGCGTCCGGGAACGGCCGGAGCCAGTACGCGCGCCTGAGCCGAGAGGCTCACATCGCTCCGGATCTGCCGGTGGTGCCGCTCGGGGAAGGCAGAGCGCGCCAGGAGGTCTGCTTCGGCGTCGGCAAGGACGTCGGCCACCTGGGGGAAGGCGGCCGCAGCCCGTCGACCACGAGGCATGATGTCGCCTGGAGCACGGCGCTCGGGTAGGCAAGATCTCGCTGGCCGTCACGTTGCCGGGCCCAGCGTCACGACTTCTAAGTGGTAATCGACCAGCACTGGTCCCGCCTCCGGGGCCAGAGACCAACTTAGGGCGGGCAACGGGGCAGTGTGCGGCAACCCGCGGCGGCGTAGGCTGAGGCAGCCATGGGGTGGTTCGTGGAGCACCGACGGTGACGGAGCACTTGGCGCTGCGCGCGCATCTCGAGATCCGCCTGGCCGAGACCTGGCCGAGCTTCCTCGATCTCCGTCGACGTCGCCTCGCCGAGACGGCGCGACCGGGTGGCGGAGCGGAGCGGGTGGCGGAGCTCATCGTGGGCGACCTCTTCAGCCACGCCCTGGACTGGCACGTGGAGGATCTCAACCACCAGATCGGCTACGCCGACCTGCTGCTGACCCGTCTCGGCGTGAAGTACCTGGTGGTCGAGACGAAGCGGCCGGGCGCGCTCGCCTGGCACGCGGCTGCAGTGGAGGCCGCCCTGGCGCAAGCCACGCGGTATGCGGCCACCCAGGGCGTGCGCTCGGTGGCCGTGAGCGACGGCCATCTGCTCTATGCGGCGGACGTCGTGGACGGCGGGCAGCGGGGCCGGGCCCTGATACCCCTCAATGCACCGACTCCGCCCGAGGCGCTGTGGTGGCTGAGCGTGCACGGCATCTACCGCCCCGTCGATCCGGCCCCCGCGCCGGGCACCCTGCTGCCCCCGCGCCCCCTCGCCGATGCGATGTCCGGTGGCGACGACGGGACGCTGCTCCACCCCCGCTACCGGGTTCCCGCGCGCTGCTTCGCCTACGTCGGCGATCCGACATTCCCGGCGAGCTGGCACCTCCCCTACCGGCTCGCCGACGGGAGCGCCGATCCCCGCCGGCTGCCCAAGGCCATCCAGGCCATCCTCACCAACTACCGGGGCACGGCTCTCACCTCGGTACCCGAGTCCGCGATCCCGGCCGTGCTGGAACGCCTGGCCGGGGCCGCTCGCGAACTCGGGCATATGCCCGACCAACGACCTGACGCGGCCGAGGCGTATCAGCTCCTGCAGGCGGCCCTGCTGCAGCAGCCACGGCCGTAGGCGGCGGTCGCTCGGGCGAAGCCAGTCCAGGCCCCTGCGGCCCAACCACTCCGCCGGTGCTCGGTCGGGGCAGCGTACAAGCTGACGCGGGCGGCCCCTTTGGACCCACGGGCGCTCGCGCATCCAGCCCGCACGCGCTGCAGCAGCTGGCATCGGCTGCGGAGTCGACCCCGCTGGGCGGACACACTGAATAACCGGCGGCCGCCACTCGCACGGTTGAAGACCGCCCGACAGCTTGACGTCAAGCGCACAATATGCGCAGTCGTTCGCACACGATCTGTGATCACTGAGGAACCCGGTGAGTCATAGACGTGACATACGGCACGCCGCGCCGGGGAGGCGATGGACGTGGGATTCCTCTGGAGGGCAATGATGCAGCGACCGCGACGCGCATGGCCGGCCATCCTGGCCGCCGCCACCCTCATCCTGGCGGCTTGCTCAGGCAGCGCCTCGAGCGCACCCACACACGGCGCCGCGGCGTCCGCCGCAGCCCCCGCCGGATCGGCCTCCAGCGCCGCGCCGGTGCACCTGACGATGTGGCAGCAGTGGGGCGGCGGTCACGAGGAAGCCGCGCTCAAGACGATCATCAAGGACTACGAGGCGCTGCACCCCAACGTCACGATCGATGAGACGCCCGTCACCGACGACTCGAAGATCCTGACCGCCATCAGCGGCGGCAACCCGCCCGATATCGTCGACCTCGTCTCCTCCCTGCCCATGGGCGAGTGGGCCTCGAAGGGCGCGCTCATGCCGCTCGACTCGCTGATCGCCCAGTCGGGGATCGACACCAGCGTCTACGTGCCCGCCGCCCTGCAGGCCATGACCGTGAACGGCAAGGTGTACGGGCTGCCGTTCATGGACTTCAACGTCGGGCTCGTCTACAACAAGGCGCTGTTCGCGGCGGCCGGGCTCGATCCCAACAGCCCGCCCAAGACGATCGAGGAGCTCACCCAGGACGCCTACAAGCTGACCAAGCAGGACGCCAGCGGGCGGATCACGCAGCTGGGCTTCCTGCCCGAGTACCCGGGCACCTCCAACGGGCAGGTGTGCACGCTGGAAGACACCGGCTGGCTCTTTGGCGGCGGCTGGTATGACCAGTCCAGCGGGAAAGTCACCGCGAACCTGCCGCAGAACGTCAACGCCCTCGCCTGGGAGACCGGCTTCTACCAGAAATATGGCGCCCAGAACATCGCCAACTTCCTGCAGTCGGCGGGCGCCTACCTGACCGCGCAGGATCCGCTCGAATCGGGCAAGCTGGCCATGGTGTACGACGGGCCGTGGGCCATCGCCTTCGCCCAGTCGAACGTGCCGGACCTCGCCAAGAACCTCGCCGCTGCGCCCTTCCCGGCGCCCGCGGCGATGCCCCAGCTCACCGGCACCAGCTTCATCGACTCCAACCCGCAGGTGATCCCGGCGGGCTCCAAGCACGCTGCGGCGGCGTTCGACTTCATCCGCTACGAGACCACGAACCCGCAGGTCACCGCCACCTTCGCCCAGCTCATTCAGAATCTGCCGCAGCTCAAGCAGACCCCCTCCTTCCCGCTGGCGAGCGACCCGAACTTCCAGGTCTTCATCGACGAGGCCAACTCGACTAACGCCCACGTGTGGCCGCAGCTTCCCTTCTCGACCGAGTACGGGACCAAGCTCTGCGAGGCGCAGCAGGCGGCGCTGTACGGGAAGTCCACCCCCCAGGCGGCGCTCGACAACCTGCAGTCGCAGATGGCCGCGGCGCACTAGGCGCGATCCAGCCAGCCGACCGTGACGCAGCGATCGGGAACGCGGAGGGCGGCGCGGCAGCTCGTCGCCGCCCTCCCGTTCCTGACCCCATGGCTCATCGGGCTCCTCGGGCTGATCCTCATCCCGGTGGTCCTGGTCCTCTACTGGAGCTTCACCGACTTCAACCTGCTCCAGGCGCCCAACTTCGTGGGCGCCCAGAACTACCAGAACCTGGTGGCCGATCCGACCTTCTGGACCTCGGTCGGCAACACCCTCTACATCACCCTCATCGGGGTGCCCGCGGGGGTGGTGATCGGGCTCGGCACGGCGCTCCTCCTCAACCGTGACGTGTTCGCCCGGGACTGGCACCGGGCGGCCATCTTCCTCCCCGCGATCGTGCCCCCGGTGGCCGGGGCGATCATCTGGATCTGGATCTTGAACCCCGACTACGGACTGCTGAACGCGGTCCTCTCGGTGTTCCACGTGCCGCCCCTGGGCTGGCTCGGAGACCCCTCCTGGGCCAAGCTCGCGGAGCTGCTCATCGTGCTCTGGGGCTCCATCGGCCAGATCATGATCGTGTTCCTGGCGGGCCTCAAAGAGGTGCCCGAGCAACTCTACGAGGCGGCCGCCATCGACGGCGCCTCGACCTGGGCCCGCTTCCGGCACATCACACTGCCCATGCTCGGCCCGGTGCTCTTCTACAACGTGGTGGTGGGCGTGATCTTCTACCTGCAGTTCTTCGAGCAGGCCTTCGTGATCACCTCCAAGGACCTCGGCGCACCGGTGAACTCCACCCTCTACTACACGATCTACCTGTACCAGAACGCGTTCGACTACCTGAAGATGGGATACGCCGCGGCCATGGCCTGGGTCCTCTTCCTGGCCACCCTGGCGGTGACCGTCCTCTTCTTCGCGTTCCAGCGGCGGCTCGTCTTCTACGCGGGGGAGGACTGATGGTCGGCGCGGCACGGAGGGTTCGGCGCGCAGGTGGGGCGCGCGGGCGCGGGATCGGACACTGGAGCCGGCGCGGCCTGCTGCAGGCCACGCTTCTGGCGACCTCGCTCATCTTCCTGCTGCCCCTGCTCTGGATGGTGTCGAGCTCGCTCAAGGGAAACGGCGAGATCTTCGTCTTCCCGCCCGAGCTGCTCCCGGCCCACCCCCAGTGGGGCAACTACGCGCAGGCGATGAGCTACATCCCGTTCGGGACGTACTTCCTCAACAGCGCACTCGTGTCGGCGGCCACGGTGGTGGGGACCCTGGTGGCCTGCGTGCCGGCCGCGTATGCCTTCGCGATCCTGCGCTGGCCGGGGCGCGATCTGGTGTTCCGTCTCGTGCTGGCCACCATCATGCTGCCCTTCCCGGTGGTGATGGTCCCCCAGTACCTGATCTTCAGGGACCTGGGTTGGCTCGGCACGCTGCTGCCGCTCATGGTGCCGCCCTTCCTGGGCGCGTTCATCACCCCCTACTTCGCCTCGAGCCTGGCCATCTTCCTGTTGCGCCAGTTCATGCTGGGGCTGCCGCGCGACCTCATCGACGCGGGACGCATCGACGGCGCCGGCGATTGGCACCTGCTCTGGCACGTGGTGGTGCCGCTGTCGAAGGGGAGCATCGTGACCGTCGTCCTCTTCGCGTTCCTGACCAGCTGGACCGCCTTCGTGGCGCCCCTCATCTTCCTTACCAAGGGCAACCTCTTCACCCTCTCGCTAGGGCTCCAGCAGTACCAGAGCCTGCACTTCACCGCCTTCAACTACCTGATGGCGGCGTCGTTCGTGTTCTGCTTGCCGGTGCTGGTGGCCTTCGTGCTGGCCCAGCGGTACTTCGTGCAGGGCATCTCCCTCACCGGCACCAAGGGATAGGAGGGGACGCCATGGACGCCACTGAGCGCCACCAGCTGATCCTCGAGCAACTGGCCACCCGCGGCGAGGTCGGTGTCGAGGAGGTCAGCCAGCGGGCGGGCGTCTCGCCCATGACCATCCGCCGCGACCTCGACGAGCTCGACCGCCTGGGCGCGGTCAAGCGGGTGCGGGGCGGTGCGGTGAGCGTGCTGTCACGCGGCTACGAGCCACCCTTCGCCGCGCGCGCCAAGCTGCACGTGGAGGCCAAGGAGCAGATCGCGGCGGCGGCGGCCGAGCGGGTGCACGGGGGCCAGACGCTGGTGCTCGACGCGGGCACCACCACCCTCGCCCTCGCCCGCCGCCTGCGGGGCGTGCACGGCCTGACGGTGGCCACCCCCAGCCTGCGCATCGCGAGCGCCCTCGCCGACGAGCGGGACATGCGCGTGATCATCATCGGTGGCGTGGTGCGTGCCGGCGAGCACTCGGTGATCAGCAGCCACGCGCTGGAGCACCTGGCGCAGCTGCGCTTCGATCTCTGCTTCCTCACCATCTCGGGGGTCGAGGCGCACAGCGGGCTCACCGAATGGAACCTCGATGACGCCGCGACGAAGGCGGCCGCCATCGCCAGCAGCCGCGAGTGCGTGGTGCTGGCCGACGCGAGCAAGCTCGGCAAGGTGGCCTTCGCCCGCGTCGCACCGCTCGACCGGATCGACCTGCTCATCACCGACGCCGCCGTTACCGCCGACCAGCTCGCGCCGCTCCGCGCCGCGGGCCTGTCGGTGCACGTGGCGGGCATCGAGAACCCCTCAAGGGAGGGCCCACCGCCTTGGGAATGACGAACTACGTCGCCGAGATCCACGAGCAGCCAGCCCGCCTCGCCGCGCTCCTCGACACTGACCCGGCGCGCGCCCTGCGTTCGCTCGAGCTCTCCCGCTTCCGGCGGGTGGTGCTGAGCGGGATGGGAGCCTCCCATTACGCGACCTACCCGGCGTGGCTCGCCCTCGCGGCGGCCGGCGTGCCGGCCTGGTGGCTGGAGGCGGACGAGCTGCTCCACCACGCATCCGGGCTCGTGGGGCCGGACACGCTGCTCTGGCTCACCTCCCAGTCGGGATACAGCGCGGAGATCCAGGCCCTCGTCGAGGGCGACGGCGCCCGGGCGAGCGCCCTGATCGCGGTCACCAACGACGCGGCGAGCCCCCTCGCCGCCGCGGCCGACGTGCTGGTCGAGACGCTGGCCGGCCCCGAGGAGGCCGTCAGCACGAAGAGCTACACGAACTCCCTCGCCGCCGCCCTGCTGCTCGCGTATGGGCTCCTCGGCGCGCCGGATCCGCGTGCTGAGCTGGCCTCCGGCGTGGCGGCACTGGAGGAGTTCCTGGGCGCGGGATGGGAGGACGCCCTCGACGCGACCGCACGGGC
>JAJYJR010000014.1:25562-25981 GCA_021789355.1 Chloroflexota bacterium
CCAGGGGTGCCGCACTGCACGCCGCCTGGACCGGGGCCCTGGTCCTGAAGGAGGCGGTTCGCCTGCCCGCGGAGGGGATGAGCGCCGGACAGTTCCGCCATGGCCCGCTCGAGCTCGCCGGACCGAGCCTCGCGGCGGTCATGCTCGAGGGCCCGTCGGGCACGGCCGCGCTCAACCGCGCCCTCGCCGAGGAACTGGTGGCCGCGGGCAGCCGCGTGACCTGGATCGGCGGTACCGCCCCGCGCGGGACGGTACCGCTGCCTGCCCCGGCCGCCCACGGCCTGGGCGTCCGGGTGACCGAGGTCGTGCCCTTCCAGCTCGTGTCGGTGGCCTTGGCCCGGCGGCTCGGAATCGAGCCCGGCGAGTTCGTCCACTCGAGCAAGGTGACCCTGAGCGAGTGAACGACGCGTTCGAGCCTG
>JAJYJR010000449.1 GCA_021789355.1 Chloroflexota bacterium
TCGGCGGCCGCCGACTCGAGAACCTCGAGCGCGCCCGTGGCCCGTGCCGCCTCGCTGCGCAGGCGTTCCGCCTGCGCACGCTCCCAGGCGAGCTCGCGCACGGCGGCCTCGGCGGCGCGGCCGGCAGCGCGTTCCGCTTCGTCCGCCGCCCGCCGGTCGCGTCTCGCCTGCTCGGCCTCGCGACGAGCTTCGTCGCGGGAGACCCGTTCCGCCGCCGCCGTGCGCTGGGCTTCATCGCTCTCGCGCCGCGCCTCCGCCGCGGCCGCGGACAGGCTCTCCACCTCGACCGCGAGCGCGTCCCGCTCCGCGCGGCGCTCCAGCAGGGTGCCGCCTCCTCCGAGTGCCACCAGGCCGGCGGCCGTGACGAGATCGCCGTCCTGGCTCGCCACCGACCACCCGGGCGGCAGGGCCGGCCCGATCTCCAGCGCATGGTCGAGCGTGGGCACCCACAGCGCGGTGGCGAGGAGCCGGCTGGCCACTCCTCCCGGATCGCGGCGCACCGCGTCGACCAGGGCGCCCCCTCCGACCGCGGCGGCCGCGGAGCGCGCTCGCTCCGCCTCGCGCTCGGCCGCGCGGTGCACCGCGACGTCGGACATCACCACGAGCCCGCGTTCGCCGCGCAGCCCGGGAACGCGATCGCGACCGATCGCGGCGGCCCGTATGGCGTCTCCCAGCGCCGCCTCGACGGCGGCCCGGAGTGGCGGCTCGACGTCCAGTCCCTCGCCGACGCGCGTGCCCCCTCGCCGCCTCGCCGCCTGCGTGATCGCGAGCCCCTCCTCGGCGGCGATCCGCTGCTCCAGCGACGCCAGCCGGGCGCGGACGGACTCCAGCCGCGCCGACGCGTTCTCGGCAGCGGTCCGGCGCTCCCGCCACCGCGCCTCGGCCCGGTCGGACACGTCCCGTGCCCTGACCTCGAGGGTGTCGGCGGTGGTCTCTCGCGCGCCCGCCTCCTCCTGCCCGTGCGCGGCGAGGGCACGCCGCTCCTCCGCCGAGCGCGCGATCTCCTGGGCCCTGGCGAGGCGTCCTTCCTGCTCCACCAGCGCGCGGCGTGCCTCGCCCGCACGGCGCCGTGCCGCTTCCAGGTCCGCCGTGCGCGCCGCCTCCGCCCGCCGGATCGCGGCCTCCCGGTCGCCAGCCTCGCGAGCGGCCGCGCGCAGCTGCGCGAGTTCCGTCAGCGCCTCCGTCAGCGCCTGTTCCGCCTCGGCGAGGTCGGCGGACGCTGCGGGGTCGTCGGCGACGATGGGTGCCGCGGCGGCCCGTCGCGCCGCCTCCATGCGGGCCTCGACCTGGGCTCGCTCCGCCTCGATGCGCCGCTTGTCCCGTTCCAGCGCCTCCAGCGCCGACTCCGCGCGGCCGTGCGCAAGCCGTGAGGTGGTCAGCGCGGCCGTCAGCCTGTCGAGATCGGCCCGGACCTCGCGCTCCGTCTCCGCGCGCGCGGCCAGCCGTGCGGACAGCGCGGCCGCGAGTGCCTCCGTCGCCTGCAGCTCGGCCTGCGCGGCCGCCGTGGCCCGGCTCGCCTCCTCCAGGGCTGCAGCGGCCACCGTCCCCGCCTTCGCGGTCGCGGTGGCACGGGCATGGGCCGCCACGACGAGCGCGGCGGCGAGCTCGTCCGCGGCCGAGCGGCGGGCCTGCTCCTGTTCCACCTGCTGCGCCAGGCGGCGCGCCTGGGGGCGCAGCTCGGCGAGCACGTCCCGCACCCTCGCCAGGTTGGCGTCGGCCTCGATCAGCTGGGTCTCGGCCTGCCTGCGCCGCCGCTCGTGGCGCCGGACTCCGGCGACCTCCTCGAACAGCACCCGCCGCTCCTCGGGTCGGAGTGCCAGCGCCTGGTCCACCATGCCCTGCCCGATGAACAGGAAGGCGTTCTCGGCGATGTTGGCCGCGTCGAGCAGGTCCACGAGGTCGCGGTGACGCACCCGCTGGCGGTTCACCAGGTAGTCGTTCTCGCCGGAACGGAAGAGCCGGCGGCCCAGCGCCACCTCGGAGAAGTCGAGCGGCAGGAGGCCGTCGGCGTTGTCGAGCACCAGCGTCACGTCGGCCATCCCGATCGCGTGGCGCCGCTCCGATCCGGCGAAGATCACGTCCTCCGCGCGCCGGATCCGCAACGACCGACCCTGCTCGCCCAGCGCCCACCGCAGGGCATCCGCCAGGTTGCTCTTGCCGCTTCCATTGGGGCCGATCACGGCGCTGATGCCCGCTCCGAACTCGATCTCGGTGCGTTCGGCGAACGACTTGAACCCGACCATGCGGAGCGCGCGCAGTCGACCGCCAACGGTCATCGGCCCGGCCCCCATCGGCCGGATGTCACGTCCCGGACTCCCCGGAGCGTCCCTCGGAGGATGGCGATGCCTCGGGGGCCGGCGACACGTCGGGGATGTGCGGCGCCTCGCGGGCCGGCGGCGCCTCGCGGGCCGGCGGCATCTCGCGGGCAGGCGGCATCTCGCGGGTCGCCTCCAGCACCTCGAGCGCGTGGGACGCCGCCTCGGTCTCGGCGTCTCGCCGGTTGCCGCCTTCGCCGCGCCCTAGCCTGCGCTCCCCGACGAGCACATCGACCACGTACCGTTTCGCATGGTCGGGTCCCACCGCGCTCACGAGCCGGTACGCCGGGGGCGCCCCCCACCGCACGTAGCCGAGCTCCTGCAGGCGGCTCTTCGGCGACTTCAGGCTCGCGACGGGGATGCTGGCGTCCAGCAGGTCCGCCATCAGACCCGTCAGCCAGGTCCGAACGGTTGCGAACCCCTGGTCGAGGTAGACAGCCGCCACCACCGCCTCGAAGGTGGCGGCGAGCACCGATGGCCGCCGTCGCTCGCCGGTGCGCTCGGCACCCTGACCCAGCACGATCAGCTCACCAAGGCCGAGCCGTACGGCCACCCGAGCCAGTGCCTGGGTCGAGACCAGGGCCGCGCGGCGTGCCGTGAGCGCGCCCTCGTCTTCCTCGGGATGACGTTCGTACAGCGCATCGGAAACCACCAGCGACACCACGGTATCGCCGAGGTACTCGAGTCGCTCGTTCGACCCGGTCGGCGCGTCGGGGTGCTCGTTGGTGAAGCTGCCGTGGACCAGCGCCCGCTCGAGCAGGCCACGGTCCGCGACCGGCAGACCGAGTCGCGTCGCGAGCTCGCCTGCCGGGTCCATCGAGAGGCGCAGTGGGCTACTGCGCAGAGTGCTCGTCGATGAAGTCGACCGCGTCCTGGACCGTGCGGATCTTCTCGGCGTCCTCGTCCGAGATCTCGGTGCCGAACTCTTCCTCGAGGCTCATGATCAGCTCGACGAGATCCAGGGAGTCAGCGTTGAGGTCGTCCACGAACGACGCCTCGGGCTTGACCTCATCCTCGTCGACGCCGAGCTGCTCAACGACGATCTTCTTGAGCCGCTCGTAGGTTGATGCCGTCACCAGTCCTACCTCCTGATCCTAACGGTCAGTCACCGCCTGGACTCGCGATTCCCGTCCCTCCGGGTGGGCCCGGCCAGTCCTGCCTCGCCTGCGATCCGTCCGAGGACGCCGTTCAGGAGCCGACGGGCAGGTTCCCCACTGTAGGTTCGCGCCAGACCGACCCACTCGGCGATGACCACTCGGGCCGGTGTCGTCGCGGAGTGTAGCAGTTCCCCGAGCGCCGAACGCAAGAGTGCGCGGTCGATTCGGGCCAGCTGGACGACCGGATACGCGGGCGCCGCGGTCTCGATCTGCGCGTCGATGGTGTCGCGGTGACGCACCACGGCATCGACGAGGGTGCGGGCGTAGGCGGAGGTCTCCTCGTCCGTGCCGACATCCGACAACTGGCGCTCCAGCGCGGCGGAGGCGGTCCGCTGCCCGAAGTCGGCCTCGAAGATCGCCGCGAGCGCGAGGCGACGTGCGGCACGCCGCGCCGCGTGGCGCTCGGCCGCCGGACCAGGCGACACGCGTCAGTCGCCGACGCCGTCGACGAGGATCGTGACCTCGCCGAGCTCGAGGCCCAGCTGGCGCTCGATCGTCTCCGCGATAGACCGCCGCACGCTCGACGCGAGGGCGGCGAGTGGCTCGCCCGACCGTGCCACCACGAAGAGCCGGACATGCACCCGGCCGTCCCGCAGCCGGGCGGTCACGGCCGGGCCGGCCATCCAGGCCCAGAACGCGGCTCCTCCGCGCCCGACCCGCAGCACGCCGGGCTGCCCCTCGGCGGCGGCGCGGGCCATCGCCCCGATCACTCGCCGCCGCACGGTCAGCATGCGCACGGCGGCCTCGCCCGCGGGCATCTGCCCGACGGGCCCGTCCACACCCGGGGATCGGTCCATGCCGCCTCGTCCGCCTGCCATCACGCCGTCTCCGCCGCGCCCGCGCTCGCCGGCTCTCCGGGGTGCGGCCGGGGTGCCAGCGCATCCGCGATCAGCTGGGGCACGCGCGCCCGTGCCGCTCCGGCTCCCACTCCCACCGCGTACGAGATCATGCGCGCCCGCGCACGGCCGTGCGTGATGATCACGGTGCCGCGGACGCCCAGGAGCGGCGCGCCGCCGAGCTTCTCGTAGTCGAACCGCTCCCGGATCCGTGCGATGCCTGGCCGCATCAGCAGGTAGCCCAGCGGGCCCCACGGTGGGCGGCGGAACTCACGTCGCAGGAGGTCGAAGATGAAGCCGGATAGCCCCTCGAAGAACTTCATGGTGACGTTCCCGATCGAGGCGTCGCACACCACCACGTCCGCCAGGTGCGCCACGAGGTCCTTGCCCTCGACGTTGCCCACGAAATGCAGCCCGCCGTGCGCGAGCATCGCGGTCGCCTCCTGCACGCGCCGCTCGCCCTTGCCGCCCTCCTCGCCGATCGAGAGGAGCGCGACCGAGGGATCACGGACCCCGAGCACCTTCTCCGCGTAGATCGCACCCATGCTGGCGTACTGCGAGAGGTTGAGCCCGGTGGAGTCCGTCGTCGCGCCGATGTCGAGCAGCACGAACGGCCCCTTGTCGCTCAACATCTGGACGGCCAGGGCCGGTCGGTCCACGCCCGGCAGGCGCCCGAGGTACAGGATGGCCGCCGCCACCCCGGCGCCCGTGTGGCCTGCTGTGACGACCGCGTCGGCCCGCCCCTCCCGGACGAGGCGCATGGCGACGTTGATGCTGGCGTCCCGCTTGCGCCGCACGGCGGCCGCCGCCTGCTCGTCCATCGCCACGAGCTCCGACGCGGGCACCAGCGTCACGTGCGCGGGCAGGCCGCCCTGGACGTACGGGGCGATCTGCGCCTCGTCCCCGACCAGGAGGAGGTCCGTGTCGGGATGCTCCCGCGCCCATGCCAGGGCACCGGGCACGACCTCGGAGGGCCCGTGATC
>JAJYJR010000450.1 GCA_021789355.1 Chloroflexota bacterium
GGGGCCGGCGGCATCCGGGCCCCGCGTGCCGCTGGACGGGGCGCCGTCCGGTGCGGGCGCATTCCGCGCGACGTACCGGATGCGCGGCCGCCCCGCGGTTCCCCGGCGCTCCGTCTCGCGTGCCACGAGTCCGGCAGAGACGAGGAGGTCGAGGTGGAACCGCGCGGTGCTCGGATGCAGCCCGAGCAGGGCCGCCGCGTCGGCGACGGACAGGGGGCGACCGGCCGCTCGCAGCGCCGCGAGCAGCTCCGCTCGGCTCTCGGCCGCCAGGACGTGCGGGACACCGGTGTCCGACATAGCTGTGATTATAATCACAGCAATCGCCGTCGCAGCGACGGCGTGCGCGTCCCGGGAGTGCGAGTGTCCGACATGGCGCCATCGGCTGACGGGCCGGGGATCGGTTGGCGGGACGTGCCGGCGTGAATGCCCGGACCGAAGTGCCGCCGGATGGAGCCCGGGACGAACGTGCGGTCGTGGGGCGCCTCCCGTCCGCGCGACGTGTCGCGCATGGTCCCGCCGCGCACGCGCGCGCAGACGTCCGCTGGATCCCGCGACAGCACGGCGCGTGGGCGATGCTCGCGGTCCCGTTCCTGCTGGGGATCGTGGCGGGACGCCCGAGCCCGTGGCAGGCCCCCCTCGCGGTGACGGCGGCCAGCGGCTACCTCGCGTCCAGCGCCGCCCTGGATTGGACGCGGGCCCGCCGGGCCGCGTACCTCCGGCCAGCGGCCGTGTTCGGGGCGCTCTTCCTCGCCTCGGGGCTCGTGCTCCTCGCGACCCTCCCCCGTCTCTGGCCGATCGCCGCCGCGGCTGCCCTCGCCGCGCTCGTGGCGCTGGGCGCGGCCGTCGCCGGACACCCGCGGAGCCTGGTCGCCAGCCTCGCGCAGGCCGCCGACGCGCTCCTGCTCGTGCCGGCCGCGGCACTTGTCTCCGGACCCGTCGCCGGCGCCCCGGTCGCCCGCGCCACGCTCGTCGCCGGCCTCTACCTGGTGAGCTCGATCCTCGTGGTCCGTTCCATGATCCGGGAACGCGGGAACGGCGCGTTCCTTGCCGCCTCGGTCGGGTACCACGCCGCGGCCGTGCTGGTCGAGGCGTGGCTCCTCCCCTGGGCCTACGCGGCGTTGGCGCTGGTGTTCGGCGTGCGCGCCGTCGCCCTGCCGGCGCTGCAGGCGCGCCTCGCCGACGGGCCGCGCCGCCTGAGGCCGATCCACCTCGGTCTCGTGGAGCTGGTCGTCGCGGCGCTGCTGGTGGCGGTGGCGGTCGTCGTCCGCTTCTGACGGGGACGTCCCGCCCGCCTGCTCCCCGCCCCTTCACCCTGACCGCGTGCACGGCGCTCGATATCAACTATAGTAATCATCGCAATGTCCGCGACGACCGCGCCCGTCAACCACCGCGCCCCGGCCCCCGACGTCGCGATGCACTACCTGGTGGCCGGCACCATCGCGTTCCTGGTCTTCGCGCTCGGCGTGCCCCTCCTCGCCCCCACCATGGTCGTCACCAACGACGACCCCCACGTCTTCGCGCTGGTCCACGTCGCCGTCCTGGGGTGGATCACGATGACGATGATGGGCGCGCTCTACCAGCTCTTCCCCGTCGCGCTGGCCGCCCGGCCGACCAGCGCCAGGCTGGCCCGCTGGAACTTCTGGCTCTACGTCGTCGCGGTGGCGGGTTTCGTGCCGAGCTTCTACGCGGCGTGGACGCCCGGCATCGCGATCTTCGGGGCGCTGGCCGTCGGCGGCATCGCGCACTTCGCGAGCGTGCTGCTGCGCAGCTACCCCACGGTCAGGGACTGGCACCCGATGGCCTGGTACGTCCTCGCCGGCCTGCTCTGGCTCCTCGCCACGATCGGCTTCGGGTTCGCGTACGCGCTCGACTGGCAGTTCAACTGGTTCGACATCACCGACCCGATGCTGGCGGCCCACGTGCACCTTGGGCTGGCGGGCTGGCTCAGCCTCACGCTGATGGGCGTCTCGTACAAGCTGCTGGCGATGTTCTCGCTCGCGCACGGGCACGACCATCGGCTCGCCATGGCCAACCTCGGCCTGTGGAACGTGGCGCTGCTCGGCCTCGCGGCCGCGCTGGTGTTCGCGCCGACCACGCCGGCCGTGGGCGTCTTCGCCGGGCTCCTGGCCCTGTCCGCGGCGGTCTTCGTCGCCGACATGGCGAGGCTGCTGCGCCGGCGCCGACGGCGGGAGTTCACGGTCGAGCAGTGGCACGTCCTCGTCGGGTTCGCATCGCTGCCGGTCACGGCCGCGCTCGGGCTGCTGATCGTGACCGGGCATGCGCCGTCGCGGGCATGGGCGGTCGCGTACGGCTGGACGGCGCTGGCCGGGTGGCTCGGGTTCTCGATCGTCGGCAACTCCTACAGGATCGTGCCGTTCCTGGCGTGGATGCACGCGTACAGCGGGGTCGCGGGCCGCCAGCCGGTGCCCCGGGTCAGGGACCTGCTGGATCCCCGGCTGGCGCGGGCTTCCTTCGTCCTCCTGCTCGCCGGCCTCGTCGGCGTGGGCCTGGGCCTGGCCACGGCCCGGGTCCTGCTC
This sequence comes from Chloroflexota bacterium, assembly GCA_021789355.1. The sequence continues at coordinate 2,538 of JAJYJR010000450.1, forward strand.
GTCCAGGTCGCCGGCCTGGTCTACTTCGCCGGCGCGGCGGTCTATGCCCTCACGCTGCTGCCGCTGGCCCTCCCGCTGCTCGTCCACGAACCGCCTCGCCGGACCACGGAGGAACGCACCGCATGACCACGCCATCCGACGCATCCGACGCCGCCCTCGGGCCGGCGACGGCCGATCACGCGTCCGATGCCGTCGACCAGGAGATCGCGCGACGGGCCTGGGACCTGCTCGCCCACGTGTACGACCCGGAGATCGGGATCGACGTCGTGAACCTCGGGCTCGTCTACGAGCTCACCGTCGCCGCGCGCGGGATCCACGTCCTGATGACGCTGACGACCCCCGGCTGCCCGATGAGCGACAGCCTCCCCGACGCCGTGGCCCGGGCGCTCGGGCTCATCCCCGGCGTCGATCCCGACCGCATCGCGGTCGACGTCGTGTGGGAACCGCGCTGGGAGCCGGAGCGGATGAGCGACTTCGCGAAGCTGCAGCTGGGATGGAGGTGAGCCGGGTGGCCAGCCTGGACGTGCGTCCGACCATCGCCGCCGGCGGCGAGCCGTTCGACGAGATCATGCGCGCCGTCGCGGCCCTCGCTCCCGGCGAGAACCTCGAGCTGATCGCGCCGTTCGAGCCGATGCCCCTGTACGACGTGCTGGCCCGCCGGGGCTTCGAGCACGTCGCACGGCCGCTCGGCGATGGCGCCGGTTTCGCCGTCACGTTCCGCCGCGCCGGGCACGCCTGACGATGCCGGCACCACGTCCCGGCGGTCAGCGGCAGCGCGTGGCACAGCGGCGTTGTCGTGCGCCCGGACGAGGCGATCGACAGCATGTGCCTCCCCCTCACCGGACTCTTCGCCGAGACGGTCCGGCCGTCGGACGGCTCGGCCGTCGAGGTCAACCTGGTCGGCCGCGAGGGCCTGTCGGGGATCGCCGTCGCCCTCGGCGCCGGCAGCGTCCCGCTCGAGACGATCACGGTCGTGCCGGGGCGTTCCTCCGGGCTCCGGCCGGGGCTCGGGATCCGGAAGAGGGCCGTCCGGTCAGGCTGCAGGCACCGGGTTTCGACGGCGGCCTGTGGGACGGGTTCACGCGCCGCTACGCTGGGGCGATGGAACCGCGGCAGCGTCGCACCGGTTCGGCTCCGTCCGCGCCGCCCCCGGCCGGGACGCGGTTCTCGACCCTCCGCGAGGGATCGCTGCACGCCGCCCTGAAGGCCCGCTACCTGGACGCCGGATCGGTCGCGGAACGGGAGGTCGACGGCTTCGTGGTGGACGTCGTTCGTCCCGTCGGGCTGGTCGAGGTCCAGACGGCGAGCGTCGCCTCGATCCGGGGCAAGCTCGAGCGGCTCGTCGCAGCCCACCCGGTGCTGCTCGTGCATCCAGTCGCGATCGAGCGCTGGCTCGTGCGTGTCGGCGAGGGCGGCGAGCTTCTCGGCCGTCGCCGCTCGCCGAAGCGCGGCCTGCCGCTGGACGCGTTCGACGAGCTGGTGAGCGTCGCGCCGCTCATCGGCCACCCGAACCTCGCCGTGGACCTCGTGCTGATCCGCGAGGAGGAGGTCCGCGGACCGGTCCCGCCTGGCGCCCGCTACCGGTATCCCCGGACGTGGTGGCGCATCGACCGGCGGCTGCTCGAGGTGATCGACACCTGGCGGATCGCGTCACCGTCCGACCTGGTGCGGCTGCTGCCGGCCGGGCTTCCCGACCCGTTCACGTCGGCCGACATCGTCGCGGCCACCCGCCGACAGCGACGGCTCGCGATGCGCGCGGTCTACACGCTGGAGAAGGCCGGGGCCGCCCGCCGGGTCGGCCGGAGCGGGCGGCATGTCGCGTACCGGCTGGGTCCGGACCTCCCGTCGTGACCGTGGCCGCTCGCGGCTACGGGCGCAGGGTGCCGGCGAAGACCTGCCAGGCGAGCAGCGTCTTTGCGAACAGGCTCAGCAGCATGTACACGCGTTCGCCGTGCAGGTAGTCGCGCCAGGCGCCGGTGCGGCGGTACTGCAGGACCATGTTGATCGCGAAGACGTTGAACGAGACGAAGAGCGACACGAAGATCGCGATCACGAAGCCCGGGATCGCGGCCGCGCCGGGATCGGTCGCCGCCGTCAGCAGCGCGGCGGCGATGACGATCCAGGGCACCGCTCCCACCATGGACCCGGACACGAAGTGCAGCCACTGCGGCCGCTGCCGGCCCTCGTTGGCCGCCTCCATGCTCCAGCCGAACAGGTTCATGGCCACGTTCGCGCCGAAGATCGCGATCAGAGTGCCGATCTCCTGGATGCCGCTCAGCGTGGCGATCACGACGATCATGAGGCTCGACGAGACGGCGTACTCGATCCACCTGGCCGGGTTCTGGCCCCGGGCGAGGTGTCGCTCGTACCAGCGGCGCGCGGGGAACGCGAGCGTCGCATGGGCGAGCGCGCTGGCCAGGAAGAAGAGGGCGACTGCCGGACCGATCGGCAGCTCGAAGACGGCCCGCTGCGCCGGGACGAGGGTGCGCGTGGCCGCGTCGAACGTCAGGTAGCTGCTGACGACGGGCGCGGTGACGATCGGGTTGCGGGCGAACGACAGGGCCAGGATGAGCCCGAACTGCAGGGCGTGGAGGATGCCCAGCACGGCGTTCCAGCGGAACAGGCTGGCCGAACGCTCGGCAGGAATGGACGGCGATCGGTCGGGGATCGCCGCGGCGGCGATGGACATGCTCGGGGTCCTCGTGTGGTGGGCTCCAGAAAGGACGCCCCTGAGCATAGTTCGCGCCCGCGG
>JAJYJR010000451.1 GCA_021789355.1 Chloroflexota bacterium
CGTGGGAGGCGGAGGCCTGCGCGGCAGCGACCATCCGCATGATCCCCGACAGGGCCGTCGCCTCGCCCACGGCGGTCACCCGGACACGGAGGCTGCCACCAGCGGCAACCGTGCCTGCCACGACCTTCGCTCCCGGTTCCTTGGGCACGGCCCGGGACTCGCCGGTGATCATCGACTCGTCGACGTCGGCCGTGCCCTCGGCCACGATCCCGTCGGCCGGGACCCGGGCACCCGGCCGCACCAGCACCACGTCCCCCAGCCCCAGCGCGTCGAGCGGGACGGTCTCGGTCTGCCCACCGTCGGTCACCCGCTCGGCAGTGTCGGGCAGCAGCTCCGCCAGCGCCGCCAGGGCGCCCCGGGCCTGCGCGATGGAGCGCATCTCGAGCCAGTGCCCCAACAGCATGATGACGATGAGCGAGGCGAGCTCCCACCAGATCTCGATGTCGAAGAGGCCGAGGGTCCCCGCCCAGCTTGTGAGGAAGGCCACCACGATCGCCAGCGAGATGAGGGTCATCATGGCCGGCTGCCGGTCGGCCAGCTCGCCCTGGGCGCCTCGCAGGAAGACCAGGCCGCCATAGAGGAAGACGACCGTGCCGAGCACGGGCGGGATCAGCGCGGAGCCCGAGAAGACCGGGGCCGCGTAGTGGAGCCAGGCCTGGGGGTCGCGGCTCCAGACGATGACCGGGATCGTCAGCGCCAGGCTCAGCCAGAACTTGTCGCGGAACATCGCCACGGAGTGACCCGCGTGGCGCTCATGCCCCGCGTGGCCCGCGGCGGAATGGGCGCCGGGTTCCATGGACGCGTGGTTCATGGTCGCGTGGTTCATCTGCCCCTGGTTCGCGTGTCGATGCGGATACTCCCCGGGGGTATTGTCCCACGCGGGTCCACGGTGTGAGAACTCACCCGGTCAGGTCCCCAGCGAGACCAGCAGCCCGAAGCTCATCGCCACGACGCCAAATGCGAGGATCGTCTTCACGACCGCGCCGTTCTTCCGGTTCCAGCGCCCGAGCGTGCCCAGCACACGGCGATTCGAGACGGCGAGGAGGAAGACGAGCAGCGGCACGATGAAGGCGATGTTGTAGAGGACGAGGAGCGCAAGTCCGACGGGGCCACCGCCGGACGCATGCAGGACGGCGATCACGTCGAGGTAGATGGCGCCCGAGCAGGGCACCGTGCAGATCCCCACGAGCACGCCGGCCAGGAGCATGCCGGCCAGGCCGCCGCGCGCCATCGCCTTGTTCATCCAGCCGTGGGTGCTCGATGGCGCAGCCATCGCGGGCCCCAAACCCGGCAGGAACACGTCCTTCAGCATCCAGATCGCCATCACGAGCGCGAGGACCGCGGCCACGCGGGCCACGATGTGATCCTCCCCCAGCCAGGCGAGGAAGCCGAAGAGCCCGAGGCCGATCAGGAAGTAGGTGACGACCACCGCGCCGACGTAGAGCGAGCCAGCATCGAGGAGCGTGCGGCGGGCGGAGGCGGTCGGCGTGCCATCCGCGGTCACCGCGTTCACCAGCGTCAGCGTGTAGGTCGCGAACAGCACCAGCAGCGCGAAGGCACAGGGGTTGAATCCGTCGGCGACCCCCGAGGCGATCACCACCGGCACGGTGAGCCCACCGAAGCGAGCGGTCTCGAACGGGACGAGCGCCACGGTCGCGAGCGAGACGATGCCAGCCACGAGGAGTCCAACGAGGAGGACGAGCGCAGTTCGCGGCAGCCCCGCCCCGGCGACGAGGGTCACCCAGGGCGCCGGGCCGGCCACCCCGTCGGCATCGGAGCGAGGATGGTGCTCTGGGCCGCTCGACTGCGGGTCGTGGCAGTGGGCCATCGAGTCAGGCCGCCACGTGCAGGGTGCCGTGCATGTCGGGCGAGCCCTTGCCGCCGCAGCACGAGTCGCACCAGAAGTCGTAGTCGCCGGGCGTGGTCGGCGCGGTGAGGGTGATCGTCTCGCGCGATTCGGCGGGCAGCGCGTAGTGGACGTGGAGCGCGTCCGAGACGAGCGTGTGGACGCCCCCCTGCAGGTGCATCGCGGCGTCGGTGTTCCACCAGTCGAGCGTGATCGTCTGCCCGGGCTTCGCGTCGAGGGTCTGCGGGTCGAAGCCCGCCATGCTGATGCGGACGGGGATCGCGCCCGCGACGTGCGTCTGCCCGCGCTGGCCGAGGAACACGGAGCCTGCGAGATAGGTCCCGGCGCCCAGGACGAGGACAGCGACGATCGCGAAGCCCGCGGCACGCGGCAGGAGCTCTCGCCGACGCCGCCGGGCGTCCTCGTGCTGGCGCTCGTCGTCCTGCTGCTCGGTGAGCCCCCGCTCCTGGGCGCGGCGGGCCGAACGGGTGGTCATGGCTGATCCTTCAGGGTGCGGGTGGAACCGACTGCAGGCGCGGGGTTCAGCGGGTCGAGGGGGCGGGTGAGGCCTCCCCCGACGCCCATGCGTGCATCGCGTCGTGGGCCTCGTCACAGGCCTGGAGCACGGCCGCGCGCCCGGACGCATCGAGGGACCCCATCATCCCCGGGCCGAAGCTGGTCGAGGGCGCGACGTTCGCCGCCCAGCCCCCCATCATGCCGGCGCCCCAGCCGCCGAGGCCGCCCAGCATCTGGCTCCACGGCGTGGCCGTGGCCGCGGCGTTGCCGGCGGCCGGTGCAGGGCTCGCGGCGAGGGCCGATCCGGCCGCGCCGACCGCGATCCCGAGCGCCAGGCCCGCGCCCAGCAGCAGTCCGCCTCGTGTGGGTGTCATGGGTGTATCTCCTTCTCCGTTCGCAGGACGCGGCGCGCCTGCTCGAACTCGGCTTGCGTGATGTCTCCGTGGGCGTACCGGGCGCGCAGGATCGCGTCCGCGTCGTCCGGGCGAGGTCCCTTCTCGGTCCCCCGCACGAGCAGCCAGACCATCCCGAGCAGCGCGACGACCCACACGCCCATCCAGAGCCAGGCGCCCAGGGTCATGTCGCCCCACGCGGTCATCATCGAAACGCCTCCGGTCTTCGTCGCTCAGCTTGAGCGGCACCTCCTGAGGCTATGCGCGCGAGGTCAGGAGTCCATGGAAGCCGGGTCAGGCCTTCCTCAAGATCCGCTCAAGCTCCGCGACGATGCCCTCGGCACCGGGCAGATGCCTTCAAGCGCCGGGCAGCTCGACCGCGAACATGGCGCCCTTACCCGGACCGTCGGACTCCGCCCAGACGCGCCCGTCCATCGCCTGCGCGAGGGCGTGCGTGATGGCCAGCCCGATGCCCGAGCCGCCGAGGGCGCGGGAGCGGGAGGGGTCGACCCGGTAGAAGCGCTCGAAGACCGAGGCCTGTTGCTCCGGTGTCAGCCCCGGCCCCTGGTCGCGGACCGCCAGCACGACGCCGCGCATCGAGCGTGTGGCGCTCACCCGGACCGCGGTCCCCTCGGCTGAATAGCGCAGCGCGTTCGAGAGGTAGTTGTCGAGGATCTCTGCCACGCGCCCGCGGTCGGCGCGCACCAGCAGGCCGTCGGGCACGTCAAGATCGAGCGCCAGCGCGCGCGCGGACGCCTGCGGGCCGAAGCGGGCCACGACCTCGCGGGCGAGGGGCGCGGCGTCGAACGCCTCGATCGAGAGCGGGAGCTGGCGGGCCTCGGCGCCCCACAGTTCCTGCAGGTCGTTGACGAGGCGCGTCAGGCGGGCCGTCTCCCCCCGCAGCAGGCGCCAGGTCTCGGGGCCGGCCGCCACGACACCGTCCTCGAGCCCCTCGAGGTAGCCATCGACCGTGGTGAGGGGGGTGCGCAGCTCGTGGGCCACGTCGCCGACCAGTTCGAGGCGACGCCGCTCGGTCGCCTCGAGCGATCCCGCCATCGCGTTGAAGGAGGTGCCAAGCTCGGCGATCTCGTCGGTCCCGGCGGCGGGGACGCGCTCGGCGTAGTGACCGCGGGCGATGCGCCCGGCGGCAGCGGCCAGCCGGGCGACGGGCCGCGCGATGGCCGAGGAGAGTGCGAGGCTCACGAGGATGGAGGCCACGATCGCGATGAGCCCGGCCGCGAGCAGGGCGTTGCGGACCGCGTCGTCGAACGCCGCCTTCGTCGCCGCATCCATCGCCGCGCCCATCATGTCACCGGCTGGGTGCCCCATCGCCTGAGCGAAGTAGCCGGGCCCGACCAGGCTGACCGCGACCACCACGGTCCCGAGCACTGCGCCCGCGACGACGAGGTTGGCGACGAGGAGCCGGCCCCGCAACCCACCCGGCAGGCGCATCAGCGTGTCACCAGCCGGTACCCCACGCCGCGGATCGTCTCCACGAACCGGGGGCGTCCCGGGTCGTCCCCGAGCTTGCGCCGCAGGTTGGCCACGTGGACATCGACGAGGTGGTCGTCGCCCACGAAGTCGGGACCCCAGATCCGATCGAGCAGAGTCGCCCGCCCGAGGACGACGCCCGGGTCCCGGACGAGCGCGGCCAGGATCCCGAACTCGGTGGCCGTCAGCTCCACCGGGCGGCCGTCCACGCGCACCTCGTGGCGGCCCTCGTCCAGCACGAGTGCCGCCGGAGGAGCGGCGGTCGCGACCGTCGTCCTCGGCCGGCGCAGCAACGCCTTGACCCGCGCAACCAGCTCCCGCGGGCTGAAGGGTTTGCCGAGGTAGTCATCGGCGCCCACCGAGAGCCCGACCACCCGGTCGATCTCCTCGCCCCGTGCGGTGAGCATCAGCACGTAGGCGTCGGAGAAGGTGCGCAACGACCGGCACACCTCGATCCCGTCGAGGCCGGGCAGCATCACGTCGAGCACGAGCACGTCGGGCGAAGACGTGCGGGCCAGCTGGAGCCCTGTGGGCCCGTCCGGCGCCGAGAGCACCTCGTATCCCTCGCGCTCGAGGTATCCGCGAACCAGGTCGACGATCGGCGGCTCGTCGTCCACGACGAGCACGCGCGGGGGGTGTGAGGGTGTCGACGCGTTCATCTGCATGCGGACATCGTGGACGAGTGTGGCGGATCTGCAAGTGCCCAGGGCTCACCGTTGCCGGTGACGCGCGCGGGGAGCCCCCGACGTGACAACCACCGAACCAGTGCTCGTGAGCCAGTTGCGTCGGCGGCAGGGATCGAGTTCCACACGATGGCTCCGAGCCCGGGCCGGCCGTCAGCAGCGACATAGTGAAACAGCCTGAAGTGATAGCCGTCACGTGCCACCAATGATTGGTGGTGATTTCACACGGCCGCCGAGCGGCCCCGCGCGAAGAGTCGGGACCTTGACAAGGGGCGCGTCTCGCCCGAACTGCTCGAGGAACCGAGCGACCTGTCGCTGCCCGCGGACCGATCCAACCTGTTCCTCGGCGGCCCTCACG
>JAJYJR010000452.1 GCA_021789355.1 Chloroflexota bacterium
TTCTACGCCGCCGAGCTGGAGTCACGGCGCGTGTTTGGCCTGCCACCGTTCGGCCGGCTGGTGAAGCTGACGGTCGCGCTCGAGGATCGCGAGGCGGCCCAGGCGGAGGCGGCGCGGATGGCCGGCACCCTGCGCGAGCTGGCAGCGGCCGAGGCAGGCGGCGCGAAGGATGAGGCCGCCGTCGAGGTGCTCGGTCCGGTACCGGCCTACGTCGCGCGGCGCGCCGGGCGGTGGCGGTTCCATCTCGTGCTCCGGGGCGCCGACCCGTCCCGGGTCCTGGGCCACGACCCCGGACCGCCCTGGAGCGTGGACGTGGACCCCGAATCGCTCCTGTGAGCGCGGGGCGCGGGCCGAGGCCCTGATTCCCGGACGGTTGAGGGCGAACCGCGCCGGGCACGGCAGGGTGCTGGCGGACCGGATATTCTCCGCATCATGAGTGTTCTCCCCATCGTCCTGCTGGGCGACCCGCGGCTCCGACTGGAGGGCGAGCCCGTCGACAGCTTCGGCAAGTACCTCCACGAGCTGCTGGACGACCTCGCCGACACCATGCGGCACGCCCCCGGCGTGGGGCTCGCGGCACCGCAGCTCGGGGTTGCGCTCCAGGCATGCGTCGTCGAGGTCGAGGGGAAGCTGCACGAGCTGGTGAACCCGAGGATCGCGCGAGCCACGGGCGAGGACCGAGACCTCGAGGGATGCCTGAGCATCCCCGGGTACACGGCGTACGTCACCCGCCGGGAGCGCATCTGGGTCGTGGCCCAGAACCGCCTGGGCCGGAAGATCAAGGTGGCCGGGTCGGGCCTCCTGTCGCGCGCGATGCAGCACGAGATCGACCACCTGCACGGGAAGCTCTACATCGACTACCTGGAGTCGATGGACGAGCTGATCCCGGTCGGGCAGGGGGACGAGGAGGAGCAGTCCGAGCCGGGCGCGGAGCGGCACACGCTGGTCGGGTGAGCGAACAGCCGGCCGTCCCCGCGACGAGCGGCGTCCCCACCGTCTTCATCGGCAGCGGCGCGTTCGCCGTCCCTGTTCTCGATGCGCTCGCCGCCGCCCCGGAGGTGCGGCTGGCCGGTGTCGTGACCGCCCCGGCGAGGCCGGCCGGCCGCGGCGAGCGGCTGCGCCCGTCGCCGGTCGCCGCGCGCGCGTCCGCGCTCGGGATCGGGCCCATCCTGGAGCCTCCGCGGCTGCGCGCACCGTCGGCGATCGCCGAGATCGAGGCGCTGCGCCCTGGCCTGCTGGTCCTCGCCGACTACGGCCAGATCGTGCCCCGCGCGCTGCTCCTCCTGCCGGCGCACGGTGCCCTGAACCTGCACCCGTCGCTGCTGCCGCGTCACCGGGGCGCGTCGCCGGTTCCGGCGACCATCCTGGCCGGGGACCGACAGACCGGCGTCACCCTGATGCTGATGGACGAGGGGCTCGACACCGGGCCGGTCGTCGCCCAGGTCGCGGTGCCGCTCGGCGGCTCCGAGACGGCCCCCGAGCTCGAGGCGCTGCTGGCGGAAGAGGGGGCCGAGCTGCTCCGGGCGGTCCTCGGGGACTGGCTGGCGGGATGCCGGACCGTGCGCGCGCAGTCGTCAGACGGGGCCACTATGACGCACCCGCTGCACCGCGAGGACGGGCGGCTGGATCCGTCGCGCGACGCGGCGGCACTGGAGCGCCAGGTGCGGGCGTATCAACCCTGGCCCGGCACCTGGGCCGAGAGCGTGGCGGGACGGCTGATCGTCTGGGAAGCCCGGCCGCTCGCGGTTGGATCCGAACTGGGCACAAGCGCGCCGACAGCCGGCACGGGCGCGCCGCCGTGGAGCGCCGGGCCCACCCTCGGGCTGATCGTGGGGGACGACGGCGGGCTGGCGGTGCTCGTGTCGGACGGCGCACTGCGGCTCGAGGAGGCCCAGCTGGCGGGATCCAGGCGCATGAGCGCGGCCGAGCTGCGCCGGGGGCATCCGGAGCTCGTCGGAAGCCGGCTCGGCGCCCCAGCGCTACCATGAACGCCCCATGTCGGACCGTCGCCCAGAGCCCACCGTCGCCGGCATCCCGGCCGCAGCCCGCGCCGCGCGCCCGGGCCTGTCCGGGCTCCGCGCGGACGAGGTGACCGCCTGGCTCGCCTCGCGCGGTGAAGCCGCCTACCGCGGTCGTCAGGTCGCCGACTGGATGTGGCGCCGGCATGCCACCGATGTAGAGGAGATGCGCACGCTTCCCGGCGCGCTGCGTGCGGCGCTCGCCGGGAATTTCCGTGCCGACGCGCTCGAGGAGTCGACCGTCCGCCCGGCCGACCGTGGCCTCACCGAGAAGGCGCTGCATCGCCTCCACGACGGGCAGCTCGTGGAGTCGGTGCTGATGCGCTACCCGGGGCGTCCCGGGTACCGCGAGCGGGCGACCATCTGCATCTCGAGCCAGGCCGGTTGCGCGGTCGGCTGTCCGTTCTGCGCCACCGGCGAGCTCGGCTTCGGGCGGGACCTCGACACGGCGGAGATCGTGGACCAGGTCCGGTTCTGGGCGAAGCGGCTGGCCGTCCTCGGGCGGCACGTCACGAACGTGGTCTTCATGGGCATGGGAGAGCCGCTGCTCAACCTCGACGCCGTGCTGGCGGCGGCCGCCGCGTTGACGGACCCCGAGCGCTTCGGGCTGGGCGGCAGGCACGTCACCGTCAGCACCAGCGGCGTCACCCCCGGGATCGAGCGGCTGACGGCGCTGCGGCCCCCGTGGACGCTGGCGGTGTCGCTCCACGCGGCGCGCCCGGCCCTGCGCGACGTGCTCGTCCCGCTCAACCGGCGCTACCCGGTGGAGGGCGTGGTGGAGGCCGCCTCCGCCTACGCGGACGCCACGGGCCGGCGGGTCAGCTACGAGTACGTCATGATCGACGGCGTCAACGACACCCCGGCTGACGCGGCGGCGGTTGCGGCCCTGCTCCGCGGCCGGCTTGCGCACGTCAACCTGATCCCCATGAACCCCGTCGCGCACACCGCCTGGCTGCCGAGCAGGGCCGAGCGCATCGAGCCGTTCGCGGCGGCTCTCCGCGCGGCGGGCATCGCGACCACGATCCGGCGCAACCGGGGCGAGGAGATCGGCGCCGCGTGCGGCCAGCTGGCGGCCGAACGCGCCGGCCTGCCCGCGCCCGCGACGGTGCGCCGGAGACGCGAGCATCTCGAGCGGACGGGGGCGGCGTCGCTGGCCGAGCGGCGCGAGTGAACGGAGGACGCGCGCGGCTGGCGGCCGGGATCCTGGAGGCGGACTTCGGGAACCTGTACCGGGTGGTCCGCAAGCTGGAACAGGCCGGCGCGGACCGGCTGCACCTGGACGTGATGGACGGGCACTTCGTCCCGAACCTGACCTTCGGCGCGGACATCGTCCGGGCCCTGCGCCGGCTGACGCGGCTGCCGCTGGACGTCCACCTGCTGGTCGACCGGCCCTCCGCGCTGGTGGAGGGGCTCATCGCCGCCGGGTCGGATTCGATCACGATGCACGTCGAGGCCCCCGAGCCGGCGGAACGCATCCTGGAGGCCCTGGGGGCAGTCCGACGCGCCGGGCTGGGCCCCGGGCTCGCCGTCAACCCGGCCACGCCTGTGGCGGCGCTCGCGCCCTTCCGCGAGGCACTCGACATCGCGCTGGTGCTCATGGTGGACCCCGCGACGCCGGGCCAGCGGTTTCGGCGGGAGCTCGCCGGCAAGGTAGCGGACGCACGCGCGCTGTTCGCGGGTCGCCCGCACGGGTGGGAGGTGCATGCCGAGGGCGGCATCGGGCGCGAGACCGCCGACGTGGTCGGTGGGTTCGGCGCGGACATCCTGATCGTCGGCTCGGCGCTCTTCGAGCGCGGCCACGACGTCGCGCGCGAGATCCGCCTGGTCAAGGCGCTGGCCGATGAGGGGTGGACGCGGGAGATCGGCCGGGGCGAGCCGCCCATCCCGCGAGAGTCGTGGTCAGTGGTGGCCACGCTGCCTCATCCCGACGCGGACGAGCTCAGCCGCACCATCGAGCGAGCCGGGATCCCGACGCTCGTCCTGCGGACCGGCCCATTCGTCCCCGGGGTCGACGCCGAGCGCGTGGTGATGGTGCCGGCCTCCGCCGAGGTCCTCGCCCGGAAACGGTTCGGCCTCGGGTTCGCCGAGGAGGACGAAGCGCTGTGAACGGACGACCGGCGCAGTCGAGCGACGGCGGGGGTGCCGCGGCGGGCGCGGTGGCCGCCCCACGGGCCGACGCGCGGGGTGACAGGGGCGGCACGCAGTCGACCGCGCTCGGTGAGCGCAACAGCCGGATCCTGCTGATCGCCGTCGCGCTCTACGTGGCCATCTTGAGCGGCCTCATGATCGCCAAGGGGATCGGCGTGACGCCGGACGTCCTGCTGGTCGGGTTCGGGCTGGCCGCCGTGGTCCTCGGGCGCGGCCGGCTCTTCTTCCGCGACTGGGTTCCGTTCATCGCGCTGTTCTTCGCCTACGAGCTGATGCGCGGGTACGCGGACGACTTCGGCATGGCGATCCATATCACCGACGTGATCGCGATCGACCGGATCATCGGGCTGGGCACGCTGCCCACCCAGTGGCTGCAGGGCTGGTTTCACCCGGCGACCGGCCCCGACCTGATCGCCGTCGGCGCGACGATCGTGTACTTCCTGCACTTCCCGCTGCCGCTGGCCGTCGGGTTCCTGCTCTGGCTCAAGCGGCGGTCGCTCTACTACGACTTCGTGGCCGCGCTGATCGTGCTGTGCATCGCCGGCTTCGTGACCTTCCTCTTCGTGCCGGTCGCGCCCCCGTGGTACGCGGCCCAACACGGCTTCCTGAACGGTCCCGACGGCCGCCCGCTGATCCAGTACCTGAAGCCGGTCGGCTTCGACGAGCTCGCCTCGTGGCTGGGGTTCAACGGTCACTACCTCTACACCTACACGTTCTACGACATCGGGCCGAACCCGGTGGCCGCCTTCCCCTCGCTGCATGCCGGGTTCCCGTTCCTCGCGTTCCTGTTCGCGCTGCGCGGGTTCGGGCGAGTGGGCTGGCTCGTGCTCGGGTACTTCGTACTGGTCGTGTTCTCGGTCGTTTACCTGGGCGACCACTACGTGATCGACGCGATCGCCGGGGTCGCGTACGCCTCGGCCTCCTACGCCCTGGTGGCGCATGCGCCGACCTGGTTCCGTGGCGTGCTCGACCGCCTGCGCGACGATTCCCTGGGCCAGCCACGGACCGCCGACAACGCGGCGCTCGTCGAGCGGGTCCACGTAGCGTGGCGCAGCCTCGCGCTCGGGCTCGCGGCCGCGGGCGTTGGCGCGGTGGCGGTCGGGGCGC
>JAJYJR010000015.1 GCA_021789355.1 Chloroflexota bacterium
ACAACTCGGTCCCACCGTCGCGGATCTCCCAGCCCGCGAGGAAGCGACGGTGCAGGGTGCCCCAGTTCAGTTGGTGCCGAAGCCGGGAGTTGAACCCGGACGAGGTTGCCCTCAACGGTTTTTGAGTGCGGGCGGTAGGGTCCGTGGACGTCCGCCGATGACCCGCTTTCGTGCTCACGAAGGGGTCACAGCGAGGTTCGCAGACCGGGTCGGATCGCCCCGATTGCTACCCTGTTGCTACCACGATGCTACCGCTCGGAGGACGGTCGCTCAGCCGTCGAGAGCGGGGCGAACAGCTGGCGCACACGGCCAGCAGCACGAGCAGGATGGCGACGAGCCGCCGCACTCAGCCCTCCTTGCGCCTCAGGGCGCGATGCAACGGAACCTTCTTACCAACGCGTGCAAAACGGCATGGCCCGGGCGAGAAGTGGCTCCCGCCCGGGCCAAGAATCCACGAGCCCGCCTCGCGGGCCGCGGGCTACTTGCCGATGGTGAACGAGATGGACGCCGCGCTTCCCACGTAGAAGGCGGAATCCGCAACGGTTGGACTGTAGGTCGCGCTCAGCGCGTAGGTGCCAACGTGCTGGGCGAGCTTCAGCGTGGTGGTCGCGATCCCGCTCGGGTTGGTGGTCGCGCGGATGGTCTGGGCGCCGACCACGAACGTGATGACCTTGCCCGCGAGGGCCGTACCGGTGGCGTCCGTCAGGGTGGCCGAGAGGGTCACCGTCTTGTTGGGCAGGCCCGAGAGGGCGCCGGTGTACGTCACCGCGGTCGCCGTCTGGACGAGGGTGATCGAACCGCCTGCGCTGGCGGCAGAGTAGAGGGTGTCACCGGCGAAGCTGACCCCAGTCAAGTAGGTGCCTGCCGCCAGTTCCGGCGTGTAGGCCAGCGTGGCGCTGCCGGAGGCGTCGGTGGTCGAAGACCCGATGTACGCGCCGTTCACCGAGAACTTCACCGCGCGTCCCGCGACCGCCTGCCCGAACTCGTCGGTCAGCGACGCGCGCAGTGTCGTCGGGGTGTCGAAGGTGCCGCCGGTCGGGGCGGCGTACGAGGCGGTCACATTGCGCTTGTTGACCGTCACCGGGGTGCTAGCCGAAGCGCACGCCCTCCACTGATCACAGGAGGTGAGCGTCGCGGTGTAGACGCCCGGTGCCACGTAGCTGTGGACGGTGCTCGCGCCGCCGCTGGCGGACGGTGACCCGTCCCCGAAGTCCCAGCTGTAGGAGAGCGTGGACTGGTCGTTCGCCCCCGGATCGACCGCGGTCCCGCTCAGGATGATCGGCTGACCCCACGCACCTCCCACCGCAGGCCCGGCATTGACCACCGCGGCAGGTTGTTCACCGTCACGGAGAACGTGGTGGTGGTGGTGAGTCCGGTCGCGTCGGTGGCGGTCAGGAGGCCACTGTAGGTGCCCGGGCCTTGGAAGGTGTGCTGCGGGAACTCACCGTAGGCGACCCCGCCATCGGAGAAGTTCCACTGCAAGGTGGGGAAGCCGCAGATCGAGGTGGAGCCCGAGCCATTGAAGCTGATGGGGCTGCCTTCGTTGCCGGTGTAGGGTCCTCCGGCGTTGGCCAGCGGCGGGATGTTGTTCTTCTGCACGGTGCCCAGATCGAACGTGGTGCCGGACCCGGTCATGGCGATGCTGCCCGTCGAGGTCCCCATGTCGATGATCGGCTTGTCAAAGGACGCATCCACCTCGGGAATGGGAAACGCAGTCACGACGGCGCCAACGTCGAAGACAAGGCTCGTATCGACACTCAGGCCGTCCGTCGTCGAGAGCCCGCCCAGCGCATAGCTCAGGTCGTTGCCCGCGGGGACGCTGCAGGGGATGGCGAGGGCATCGCTGATGGGCGACTCACCGAGCAGCAGCGGCGCGCTGCCGCCCGGCGTCCCGGAGAAGGTGGCCGTGCGGAGGGTGGCGATGCCCTGCGGGGTGATCGTGACGGTGGCGGCGAGGCTGAGCTTCACGTATGGCCCGGGCGCCGGATACGAGTCAAAGAGGGTGACCTGACCGCTGGACAGTTTGCAGGTCTCGGTGGCGGTGTCCGACATCAGGTCGCACGGCCCGGTCATGGAGAAGGTGGGCGATCCGAGGCTCAGGGAGATGAGGCCCCACGCCACCTGCAGGTTGTCGAGCTTGTACTGGATCGTCAGCGAGCTCGTGGGCGTCCGTCCGTAGGCGTCGATCAGGGTGAGTGTCTGGCCCTGCCGGACGAGGCTCGGGTCGTACGTAGTGGACAGCGAGGCGGGCTGCGTCCAGCTCGCCGTGATCTCGGCAGTGCCCGACGCACTGGTGCCAAGCGCACTCGTGACGTCGAAGGGAACCGAGGCCAACGTGGCGTTCCCCGACAGGCTGGTCGGGCTCGACTGTGTGCTCGAGGCCGCGAGCACCGTGGTCGGTGCGACGACGGTCATGAGCGCGACGATGGACAGGGCGGTGAGCGCCCGGGCCGGGCGGTGACGCCAGCGTGCCCGGGACGAAGGCAACGGATGCACAGCGGTCCTCCAGAGAATAGGGGCCACGGACCTGCCGGGGCCGCGCGCCGCCGTGGGCGAGGCGACGGCACGGGCTGTCCAGACGATCCGGGCGCAGTGGTGTTGTCGCGCGAGGGACGCAGGGACGCCCTGATGGGGCGCCGAGGGACGCGAGGGCGCGAGAACCCACGAGGGAGCCAGAAGCCCGATCCGGCTCCGCGTCGTTGTCCGCCCTGCCATGCCAGTCATCGACAGCGAGCGGGCGGAAGTCAGCCGCCAGAGACGTGGCGGCGGTCTAGCGGGACGACAACACGATGCAGCAGGCTGAGCGTCGCGACGGTCCGGTTGTGGTCCTCCCTACGGGAAGGGGTGGGCTTCCCAGCGTCGCGATCCAGATCCAGCGGCGGGACGCGCACCGCTGTCGATACCCCCCTTCGTTGGATACACAGTGTGGCGTGCGGGGGCCGTGCCCTGTCAAGGGACCTGTTCACGAAGTGGTGTGCGACCGCACCGCAACGGCGCCCGTTGGTGGACTTCTCCCCAAGGCGGTGCCAGCGGGCACCGGATGGTGTGACATCCCGTACCAACCCGCTTGACTTCTCCGGCCACGGGGTGCATACCCGGACGCACTGACGGGAGGCGATGACGCGCTGTCCATACCCGGCCGCCGGGACCGCGCTGAGCCACTGGCGAGACCGACCCGTCGCTCCGCGTGGTCGTCTGAGCGGGACCGGGCCGGGTGAGGTCCCGGACCGCGCTCGGTGGGCGGCGGAGCCCGTCCGGGGGAGAGAGGAGTGGTGTCCGGCAACCCACACGCCCTCCTGCGCGCGTCCCATCCATCAACGGACTGCACGAGGTATTCGATGAAACGCTTCTTCGCGGCCGTGACGGCCGCACTGCTGCTGGCCGGGCTGCTGTCCGGCGCCGCGCTCGCGTCCTCCAAGACCACCAACCTGTGGAGCGTCTGGAACATCAACGCGGGCGGCGCCGCGTACGTACCGACGAATGCCCCCGCGACGGCCACGAGTCTCGCCAACTTCACCTTCCCCGAGTCGCCCACCACGGCGCTCCTCACCACCTCCCAGACGCCGAGCCTGCTCGGGGACCTGACCGGCAAGACGATCACGGCCACCTTCACGATCACGGCCTCGCAAGAAGCCGCCTTCACCTACTCCGGTGCAGGTTCGTCAGGCGATTGCGGCACCCCGGCGTCCGTGCGTCTGTACTTCGAGGCCAACACGAACGGCAAGTTCACCTACGACACGGCGGGCTACTCGAAGTACTGGTGGTCCCACGCCGTGGCTTCCACGAACGTGGATGCCTACACGCTGGCGGGCGGCACCTTCACCCTCACCGTGCCGCTGGACGTCAACGACTGGTCCGACTGGGGCGGGGAGCCCGCCAACAGCATCCCGACGTACTTTGCCAACGCGGTCGCCAACGTGGACGGCATCGGCCTCTCCTTCGGGGGCGGCTGCTTCTACGCCAACGGCGTGGGCCTGTCGGCAGGCAGCGCGTCGTTCACGCTGACGTCGTATTCGCTGCTGTCGTTCGACGTGAACTACTTCACGGTTAGCGGCGATGCCACGTACAACACCGGCGGCGGGTTCTGCCGGTCGGCCGCGCCACGCACCTCGGTGCCGCTGGCTGGCGGTGGCACGGCCTCTCAGGCCGTGACCAGCAGCGGTGCGGTGACCCTGACCACCACGGGCGTCACCACGTACGCCGACAACGGGTTCTACGTGGCGGTCGGCACGCTCGGCGCGTTGGCAGCGAGCGGGTACACCGTCACGGCCAGCGGCACGCCCGTCGCGACCAACGTCTACTTCGACACCGGCGGCGACGGCAGCTTCTTCGCGTGGGACGCCAACGGTTGTCTCACCGGCCTGAACGGCGACACCTACGCGAGCATGGGTTCGCTGACGGTCACCGGCACGACGTCCATGTATGTGCTGGGCGGCCTCGACGCTGGCACCAGCACCTACACGCTCTCGCAGCTCGCGAGTGGGACCGTCCCCGGGTTTTCCAGCACCACTCCGGTGGCAGTCTGGGTCGGCTTCGTCGGCAACGGCAGCGCGACGATCACCGCCGCCCCGTAGGGCCACAAGGGCGGCGTGGGCAACGCCCTACGCGCCCACTCAGGGAGCGAACAGGAACCGGGGCCTCCCCACGGGGCCCCGGTTCGTCAGGTGGCGCCGAGGGCCCCCCGTTCGCATTCGCCGCATCGTCAGGTTGACCGTCGTGAGATCGAGGCCCCGCTGCGTGCAGTCCTGCCGACGCTGTCAGACTCGGCCGACCCGTCGACTTGACGTCTCGCGTACTCGGGCCGCGATCCTGACTGCTGACGATCCCTCCCGTACAAATGAGGTGTCCATCACGAGCGCGCGAGAGCCCCGGCTCGATGACCGCGCAGCAACCGGTCGGTCCCCCTCAGGCCGACGCGGTGCTCCGGCCGGGTTCGATGGGATCGGATGTCGCCCCCAGAGCTTCTCCCGCCGCCGCGGGGTCTCGCGGCTCGGCGTGTCGACTCCGCCTGTCAGAGAGACTGGACAATGACGGGCTGCCCGTCCTCGACGTTTATGCTGCCCTGCGCATGGAGCGGGTGGAGCTGACCGCGCATCTAACGCTCGCCGATCCTGCGGCCGAGATCCGGGCCACCGAGCGCACTGACGTCGCGGCAGTGGCCGCCTTCTGGGCCGCCTGTGTGAGCCAAGTCCCCGGAGCACGTCAGGGATGAGTCACCGGTAAGAGGCTGCGGTCGGCGCCCTACACTGCCCCTATGCGTCTGGAACGGTTGATCCTGCATCGCTTCCGCTGCTTCTACGACGCGGAACTGACGTTCGGGCAGGCGACCCTCCTGATCGGGCCCAACAACGCTGGCAAGTCCACCCTCATCGACGCGATCCGCTGCCTGTACCTCGACAAGGACGGTCTCGGACGTTCCTTTACCTACGCCACATCCGCAGCCCGGGTCGGAGACGGGACGCCGCGCACAGCGGGCAGCGTCTCCACACCGAAGGCCGAGGAGATGCCGTTCGTCGTGGGGGAGTAC
The DNA here is from genome assembly GCA_021789355.1 of Chloroflexota bacterium. Next base: position 5,528 of record JAJYJR010000015.1, read on the forward strand.
GGCGACCTCAACCCGCACGAACGCGAGGTCTGGGAACCCTACATGGACGGCGAGCGGCTGCGCTTCGGTACGCTGTTCACCGGACCTGACGGGGGTGCAGAGCGCTGCCTCGTGATGGGCGCGAACTCGGTGATGGGTCGCGCGTGGAGCGGGGTCGAGACTGTGGATGCCGCCGACTCCGGCAAAGACCGCGACATCGTCGAGGCATTCCATCGTACCGGCTTGGCGCGCCGCGACCGGCACGGCGTGTGGGTCCGCTGGCAGGTCCTCGGCGGGCTGCTCTCGGCGCTCTATCGACTTGAAGGAGAGGACGACCTCTCACTGTCGCCACTGCGCGACTTTCCCGATCCCGGATGGATCGTCGCCGTCCCGGGTCCGGAAGCCCCCCAACCGTCGGCCGCAGACCTGCTGCGTCCGCTGATTCAAGGCCGGGCGCTCTCATACCTTGAGGATGAGCCGGAGAGCCTGTCGGAGCTCGACGAAGATGGCGTGCCCCGCGCGACATTCAGTGCAGGCGGTTTCGGCGAGTATCTGCGACATCTGCCGAAGGCGGTCGACTACGCGGTCGAGGACGTCGAGTCCCGGTTCGATGCCTCACTGCGGCGGTACCTCGGGCAGGGCGCCAGCCTTGGAGCAGAATTCCGGCGTCTGCTGACGGCAATGGGTCAGCGGTCCGGCTGGGACGTTGCTCGACGGGCGATCGATGCTCTGCTTGACGATCTTGACGTTCGCGTGGCAGAGCCGTTCGAGCCTTCGGAGGGAGTACCAGAATCGCCGGGCGAGCCGCTTGAGCGGCTCGGCGCGGGGGCTCAGCGAGCCGCAGCACTCGCCGTCCTCGACCTGTATGGCGATCCAGACCTTGTCAGTCTTCAACGCTCGGTCCTCCTCCTTGTTGAGGAGCCCGAGGTCGGGCTGCATCCGAGTCTGCAGCGCCGTGTGGCGCAGCAGCTGATCAGTCTGCCGACCTTCGGAGTGCAGACGATCGTCGTCTCCCACGCCCCGCTCTTTGTAGACGCCGTGCCGCCCGATGGCATCCGCCTCGTCCGGCCCCGCACCGAAGAACTACACCTACCGGATGGTCGCACGGCGCGCGTTCGGAACCACGCCATTTCGGTGCCATCCGACCTGACCGAGGTGGCCGCGTTGGTGGGCGCCTCCCCAGCGGATGTCCTGCTCGCCAGCCAGTTCGTGGTTGTCGAAGGCGCCTCGGATGCCGCGATCCTGAAGACGTGGGCCGAGCGCTTTGGCTTGCGGCCTGACCTGCAGGGGATCCGCTTCTACCCCGCGGGAGGCTCGGCGCTCACGGTGCAGGTGGCCCGGCTGCTTGACCTCGTCTATCGCGACGCGGCGGTGTTCGTGGTCATGGACAACGGGCACGACACCGAGAAGCAGCGCCTCGAACTTGTCCAGCGGTTCGGCGGACGGGTGGATGCACGCCTGCTGAGCGTCAATGAGATCGAGGGGTTCTTCATGCCCGCCGCCGTCCAGCGCTGGCTCGTCAGCAACGGTGCCAGCGACGCTGACCTAGCGGCCGCTGCCGAGCTGCTCGAACGCGACCCCAACCGCAAGCGCGCGCTGCGGACCATCTCCGAGAAGGTGCTGAGCCGCGACTACCGGGTCGTCGAGGATGGCGTGGCCATCGCGCGGCACATGAGCGAGGGCGATGTGCCGTCCGACGTCGCGGCACTGTTCATGAGCCTGTCCCATCCGAGGCGTCAGGGGACCACCGCGTCGGCGCCCTGATCCGAACCGCGTGCCGGAACTGGCCTACACCCGGTTCATCGAGGCGAAGTTCCCGAGAGCGGGCCGCGTGTCGGAGGCCAACCTCGGACCTGACGGTTTCGCGCTGGTGCAGGCGCGGCTCACCTGACAGGCAGAGGTCGGTTCAGTCCTGTTCGCGCCAATCTCCGTCACCGGGGCGCTCGAACGTCACGAAACCATGGTCCACGCCGAGCCACTGAGCCCACTGCGTGGGTCGCCGGGCATGGGCCTCCAGCCGCAGTTCTCTCGCCACCACCATCCTCCGACCACCAACTCCGGGGCCCCCATTCAGGCATGCTCAGCTGGCGAGGCTTCGGGCTCGGCCTGCAGGTAGTCCCAGCGGTCGCGGTACCGCTCCAGCCAGCCGTCCGGGTATCCCGGCACCTCGGATCCGTGCCGCCGCCTGAGCGAGCGCACCGGGTTGTCCTTACCGCCTCTGGCGAGGAAGGCCCGGTGCGAGGCGGCAAGGAAGTCGGCCACCACCGTGGAGGGCACGATGTACACCTCCGGGCTGGTGGGCACGAGATCGACGAAGGCGTAGAAGAGCCGGGGGTGGACGAACTCCGGCAGTTCGTTCTTGTCCCCGAGGACCCAGTTACCCGCCCGCGTGGTGGTCTTGACCTGCACCATCGAGCCCATGCTCATCTTGGGATCGAACACGACCAGATCCGCGATGGGCGCGCCGGTCGGCGCGGGCGCGGCGAGCAGGTCCCGCCTCAGCAACTGGTACAGGATGTAGGTCTCGCCTGCGGCCCCGATGAGGACCGATCCCTTGGCTGGCATCGAACCGTCTCCGCGCGCTGGAAGTGGACGCTCGAAGCGTAGGCCAAGGAGGGATAGCCAAGTGCGCGGAGGGACGGCCGAAGCGACACGTCCCGGACCGCGAACCGGAGCCGGGCGCCGCGGCCGCCGGGCCGCTGCGCAGGGGCGGCGTATCCTCGTCCCGGCATCCGCGTGATGCCGCCTATCCAGAGCGCGCGAGAGCCCCGGCTCGATGACCGCGCAGCAACCGGCGATCGCCCTCAGGATCGTCACGGTGCTCCCGCCGGGTTCGATAGGAGACCGAGGGATGGCCACCTGTCAGGACGGCTGGCACGTCGTGGAGAGCGGCGGCCAGCGAGTCTGCGTGCGCCCGCTGGGACGCCTCCGGGATGCGCCCGGGACCTGCGTCTACCGTATCGGCCCGGTGCCTGACGACCTGCAGTGCCGCACCATCTGGTGCTACGCCGACGGGGGTGTGCCGTGGACGTGTGTCGCCTGCGGCGGGTCCATCGACGTCCCGGAGGACCGGGCGCGCCTGCCCGAACCGGTGTTCGCGGCCCTGCCCGGGGACCGGGACAGCCTCCCCGAGCAGGGCCGAGTCGAGGCGGTGGTCGCCTAGCCGCGCAGCTGTTCCATGCCCTCTGGGACGCAAGGCGGTCAGGCGGATGACACGAGCGGTCGCGCGCGCCGGGGCCTGACATCAGGCGCCGGGACCGTAGGCCTGCCACTCAGCCGGGCCGCCCCGCATCACGAGGCCGCCCCCCGGCCGCTGGCGCTCCTCAGGCATCAGCGTGAACTGGATGGCCTGAAGGTCGGCTCTGCTCTGCCCGAACACGAACCGACGTGCCTTCGACCACTGGCGATAGTGGTACGGCCACGACGGAAGCCAGATGCGAACGCCGGGGATGCTCTCCTCTTCCCAGACGTACCCGTCGGGCACGTTGTGACCCATCACAAGCATGGTCTCGGAGTTCAGGGGGACAGAGACCTCGGCATCGTGGGTCGCGAAACCGACCCCGAGGAACTCCGGGTGGTTCCTCGCAGGCCATACAGTCACGGGATCGTCTCCGACGATGTAGTGCGGGAAGGTCGATCTCTTCAGCAACCACCATCCCGTGGCCGTGATGTACGGCGTGACCGCCCGCATCATATCCACCACCGTGCCGAGCGTTGACTCCTCGGGTGCCCGAACAGCGAACTTCTTCGCACGAAGGCCCTCCAGCAGCTCAATCCGGGCCGCCTCCAGTTCCTCGTCGGTCCCGTCCATCCCTGCGGCGCGCGCTCGCTCCGCGAAACCCTCGGAGCGGGAAAGGTTCATGTCGAGCATCACCGACGCGCCAAACTCCAGCATCTCCCGGGCGGCGAGACGGTGCGAGGGGACGCGGCCGTACAGGAGCGCAAGGTACGTGGCCAGCGCCATGCGTGATGCAACGTCCACGGCGAACCGAGGGCCGGTCTCGTCGCATAGGTCGCGCATAACCGGTGCCGCTGCTCCCTCAATCCTCGCGAACAACTTCTCCAGCGCGTCATCCGGACCCTGCTCTGTAGTGATCGTGTAGTAGTTGCCGATGACAGCTGTGTCCTTGATCTGCCGCATGAATATCTCGTCGGAGTGCTTGTCGTAGACCCAGATGCGGGCACCATCCAGCCCCGCGCCGAACAGGCGCTGGTGGAACTGAGGAAGATAGTGGTGCCGCCTAGACCGCGGCATCAGGCGGGCGTGGGTGAGGTGGGTGCCATCAGGGGAGCACGTCCGGAGCAGCGCGCTGCGGCAGGCCTACGGCAGCAGATCAACACCGTCCGCCGCCACTTGCCGCCAGTATGTCGCCTGATCTGGCTGGACGAAGGTTCGTGACGCATCGAGCAGGAGGCCCACAGCCGTTTGCACCCGTTTGATGCCGTGCCGGAGTTCGGTCCAAGCCGCCGCTGGGCTCGTACCTCCCCTTCCCGCGAATGCCAACCCGTTGAGCCCGTCGAGTTGCTCCGCGTAGCCGATCACCAACTCGGAGACGGGATGGAGATACAGGGTGTCGGGAACGGTCTCCATGACCTTCCCCATCACATCAAGGTCCGCCTTGAGTTGGCTGCGGTCGCTGCTGGTCATCGTGCCCCAGTGAGCCAGCCCTCCGGGCGGGGACGGAAGATCCATCACAACCGAGGACACATCGTCGCGCCACCGGTCCACGGCGGATTGCAGCTGCGCAAGGATCGCCGCGCGTGCTTGGTCGCGCAGGCTCAGAGTCGGTTCCGGCGTCGGCGTCTCGAACGGGGGTCGGTCGAGAGTGCTTCCGTCCCACCTGACTTGCACCGTCGCCAGCGTCCGCTCCGCGATGGGCGCGGCGCGCGGAAACGTGACGGGGGAGGCGGACGTCACCGGCAGGTACATGCTGGACAACGTCAGGGTGATGAGGCATCCGCGTGGGTACGATGCGGCCGCCCGGAACGTCACCCACCCGTCCTTCAGCTCGCCCTCTTTCACCCCATCGAACAGCATCGGGAAGACCGTTCCTGCATCGGCCTGTTGAAGCAGGCCGAAGTTGACGTACGGGGTATCGCAGGTCTCCCACTCGGCCGCCACCGAGGTCTTCGTCAGGGCCACATCCGCCGACAGACCGAGTCCGCGGTTGCCGATGAGCGGGGTGGCGCGCAGGTGGAAGGCGACGACGGGTTTGCCGTCAACCAGTGGCCGCACGCTTGTCTCGATCACTGTGACGGTGTAGTCGGGGGTCGGTGAAGGGGTAACGACTCGGTTAGGGCCGCCGCACCCAACCACGGTGAAGATGCTCATCGCGCAGAGACAAAGCCGACGCATGCAGTGCAACCTCCCTCCGGCGTAGTCCGCGGCGATACGCGTGAGCATCTTCTTCATGGACCGCCCCTCATCGGCCCGAGCGTCCGCCATCAGGTCGAGCCCGCCGCGATAGACCAGCTCGCGCGGCTAGTGTCGGTCGTACTCGACCGAGCCTCTTCGAGATCGGCCACGGTGGTCAGGGCATGCCGCCTCCCAGCTAGTACAAGCTCCGTACGCCCTGCAGGGCACCCGTGACCCGGTAGTCCAGCCAGAGGGGTTTCACCGACGTGGGCACATCGAAGCCGACCCAGCCCGCGACGTGCCGCCCCGACGTCAGCGTGCCGTACCCGAGCTCCGCGTCCCGGTGGCACCACGCCAGCGACTCGTTCCGCTGGTAGCCCGTCACGTCGTGGACGGCGAAGTCGCTCCCGCCGTACGTCCACGACCCAGCGCTCGCGCTGACCGCGACGGACACCTCGATGAACGCGGTGCCCTGTGGCGCCGTCACGTAGCCGCACGTCGTTGCTTTGGTGTACTTCGTCGGTGCGATGGTGGCGCTGCCCATGAAGTTCGTTGACGTGACCGACGTACCGATAGATCGGGCCGAGAAGGGGTCGGACGCCTGCGGAGTCGGAGCGGCGGTCTCGGACCGGGGCGGAGGGGTAGACGTCGGCAGGACGGTCTGCCTCGCCGTCGGGGGTTCCCAGCCGTTGCCAACCGGCTTGCCGCCAAGGTCGCTGTCGCAGGGGGCGACGTAGTAGGACCCGGGGCCGGTCGTGAAGTAGCACATGGGCGAGGGCGTCGGAGGCAGGAAGACAGCCTGCGGCAAGGAGGGCATTGGCGGTGGTGCCGTGACCGGCGGTGGTGCGTCACCAGCCGATGCGCAGGCGGCGACAAGCACCAGCCCGAATAGCAAGCCCGCGCTCGCCCGCATTGCCGACCCTCCTCCCTCCATGTCCATCACAGCGGGACGCTGTCGTTCAGGCATGTGCCAAACGGCCGGTTCCGAAGGCTCGTGTCGAACCCCCCTTTCCTCCGCAGCGTGCGCGGCTAGACTCCGTCGAGGATCGTGAAGGAGGTCAACGTGACGTCGTACTACCGCGTCATGCTGGGCGCAGGGAGCGTGTACGCGAAGCAGTGCTTCGCCGGGGGCTTCATCGGTGCCGACTTCGAGATCAGGCAGGACCTGTCCCCTGACATATCCGATGAGTGGAAGGAATTCAACAAGAAGTACATCCCGATCTGGTTGGAGTCGCATCCGGGCAAGTCGAAGATCGCCGCCGGTCTCTCGTGCGGGTTCCTCTGGACCATCGCCACGGGCATCCAGAAGGGGGACAAGGTCCTCTCCCCAGACGGATCAGGTGCTTACCGTGTCGGGGAGGTGATCGGCGACTACTACCACATGGACGAGGGCTTCCTGCCGCACCGGCGGGCGGTGCACTGGCTCGATCAGTCGATCGACAAGGCTGACCTGAGCGCAGCCCTGAAGGGTTCGGCGGGCTCCATTGGCACGATCGCCAACGTGACGCAGCACGCGGAGGAGATCCAGTTGCTGCTGTCAGGAAGCACGCCGCCGCCGTTGGTCCCCGTCGATCAGGGGGTGGAGGACCCGGCGACCTTCGTGCTGGAGAAGCACCTCGAAGACTTCCTCGTCCAGAACTGGGCACAGACCGAACTCGGCAAGACATTCGCGATCTTCGAGGAGGACGGGGAGAAGGTCGGCCAGCAGTATCAGACCGACACCGGACCGATCGACTTGCTCGCGGTGAGCAAGGACAAGAAGGAGCTGCTCGTCGTTGACTTGAAGAAGGGGCGGGCCAGCGACGCTGGTGTCGGGCAGCTGCTGCGGTACATGGGGTACCTGCGCGAGGTGCTGGCGACGGAGCACCAGACGGTGAAGGGCGTGATCGTCGCGCAGGAGGATGACCTGCGGCTGAGGCGCGCGGTGTCCGTAGTCCCGAATGTCAACTTCTATCGGTACGCCGTGAGCTTCAAGCTCTTCAAGGCCTGACGGTCAGCAGACAGGGGTGACACGATGGCGTCTCCCTCAGGTCACGCCGCGGATGTGCGTGCGGCGAGAGACATCGGTCGTCTCCTCGCGGCGCGCCGTCATGCCGCAACAGTCAGGTTCGGTCTTCGGCTCGATGACCTTCTCCAGTTGATTGAGGCGCACCATGCCGTCGGCGGTCGCGAAGCGGGTAGGCGGCGACGCACCGACGCGCTGAACCGCGCCGCGCTGATCGTGCTCACCGATTGCTTCGAGGGCTTCGTACTCGACCTGTTTCAAGGGCGCTGGGCGACGCTGTACCCGAGTTCCGATCCAGCGCCGCTGCTCAGGCGCATGCACTTCAACAACCCGTGGCCAGACGACATCGACAGTCTCTTCGCGCTCGTCGGGATCGTGGATATCACGAAGAAGGCTGAGGGGCGGCCGACTGCCTCCTCGGCCGCACCCAGTCGGACGGCGTCCGAGCCGATGTTCGTCCGTGAACGCGGGAGCCACCAGATCCGGCAGGTAGTGGCGGAGATGATCGCTCTTCGCAACGTCGCCGTCCATGTCGGCGCGGCTGCAAAAGCCCGGTTGAGCGACGTCACGGCGTATCTGAACGAGGTCAGGTATCTCGCTGTCGAAATGAGTGGGCGACTCTGATGCCCTACAAACCAGCCGTGTGGCCCAGTGGGGCGAGCGGCTTCCGGTCTTTCGCAGTCGATAGACTGACGGGTGAGTGCAGAGGCGGTGCGGTTTCGGAGTGGGCGTGGGGCCAATGAGACTCGGGTCGCGGCACGGCGAAGTGGAGCGGCGCGGCTGCGGTAACTGGCAATGGGCCTGAGCGAGGCGGACACCCGCGCGAAGCTCATCGACCCGGCCCTGCATGCACGCGGCTGGACGGAGGACCTGATCCGCCGGGAGGAGACGCTCGGAACCGTCGAGATCATCGACGGGCGTCCGCGACGGCGGACACCGGGTCGAACCGACTACACACTCCGAGTGCGGCCATCAACCGGTGCGCAGGCCGTTGCCATCGCCGTCCTTGAAGCCAAGTCCGAGGACAAACACCCCGCCTACGGACTCGAACAAGCCAAGGGGTATGCCGTCTGCAAGCGGCTGAACTGCCAGTTCGTCCTTGCGACGAACGGTCATCTCTGGGTCGAGTTCGACCGCTCGACGGGGATGACGACCATGATCCCCCGCCCAATGGCGGAATTCCCCTCTCCGGAGGAACTCCGTGCGCGGTACGAGCGGGCGACCGGGATCGACCTCGGCTCAGCCGCTGCGAAACCGCTCGTCACGCCGTACCGCGGTGGGGAGACGTCGCGCCGGTACTACCAAGACGCGGCGATCCGAGCGGTGCTCGAACGGCTCGCCCGCGGCGAGCGACGGGCGCTGTTGAGCCTCGCCACCGGAGCCGGGAAGACGTACATCGCGGTCCAGCTGCTGCGCAAGATCGCGGACGCCGGGCAGCTGCGCCGGGCGCTGTTCGTGTGCGACCGCGACGAGCTTCGCGCACAGGCGCTTACGGCGCTCCAGAACGTCTTCGGGGCAGACGTCGCGGCCGCGACGGGGACGGACCCCCAGCTAAACGCGCGGATCGTCGTCGCTACGTACCAGACGCTCGACATCGACACCCCTGATGCCGACGCCGCCTTCCTCGAACAGCACTACCCGCCCGACTACTTCAGCCACATCGTCATCGACGAATGCCACCGCTCGGCGTGGGGGAAGTGGTCGAAGGTGCTGACGCGCAACCCGAACGCCGTTCAGATCGGCCTCACCGCGACGCCCCGGGAGTTGGAGTACCCCGCGACGCAGGCGGCCCAAGCTGACGCCGAGGTAAGCGCGGACAACATCCGCCACTTCGGGGAACCGGCGTACGAGTACTCCGTCGGTCAGGGCATCGAGGATGGGTATCTTGCGGCCTGCGAGGTCGTCCGGCGCGACGTGTTCCTGCACGACAGTCCGCTTCCCGAGCGGGACACCGGGCTCGAACAGTCGGACCTGCGAGGCAAGCGGATCGCGGACGCGCGGACGGGGGAGTACCTAACCGCTGACGACGCCGAGGATCACTACGACGCGGGCCAATTCGAGGCGCGGCTGCTGCTGCCGGAGCGTGTTGACGCGATGTCGCGGGACCTGTTCGACCTGCTTCTCGCCACTGGCGGCCCTGAGCAGAAGACGATCATCTTCTGCGCCCGTGATGCTCACGCTGACGCGGTTGCCGCGGCCATGAACAACCGCTACGCCGGATGGTGCGCGGCGAACGGCCGGAAGGCGGCCGACCCGTACGCCTTCAAATGCACGGCTGCCAGCGGCGGAGGCGACTTCGTGGCAGACCTCCGCGGTGCGTCGCGTCGCTACTTCGTGGCGACGACCGTGGACCTGCTTACGACCGGCGTGGACGTCCCCATCGTCCGCAACATCGTCTTCTTCAAGTACGTGCGCTCGCCGATCGCCTTCTACCAGATGCTCGGACGCGGGACGCGGCTCGATCCGGCGTCCGGGAAGCTGATGTTCCGGGTCTACGACTACACGGCGGCGACACGCCTCTTCGGCGGGGCGTTCCGGACGCGCGCGACCATCGAGCGCACCGAGCCGACCGTCGAGGCCGAGCCGTCGGCCCGGATCATCCAAGTCCAAGGGATCGACGTGCGGCTCGCCGACGCGGGCATCGCCATCGTCACGGGCACCGACGGCGCCACGGAACTTGTGACGCTGGAGGAATACAAGGAGCGCGTGGCGGCGTCGCTCCTGACACGCGCTCCGACCGTCGATGATTTCCGCCGCGCGTGGATCGTCCCGCCGGACCGACACGAGCTGATCGAGTGCCTGCCCGATGGCGGGCGTTCTGCATCGGTCGTCCGGCAGGTCGAGCAGATGGACGACTTCGATCTGTACGACGTGCTCGCCGAACTCGCGTACGGGTTGGAGCCGAAGACGCGCCTTGCCCGTGCCGAGGCGTTCGACTACAAGGCCCGGGGATGGCTGGACGCTCTGCCGATCGCCGCCGCCGCAACGCTTCGCGCCCTCGCTCGCCAGTTCGGCCGCGCTGGGACGGATGAGTTGGAGAACCCCGCTGTGCTCCAGACGCCCGCCGTCCGGGCCGCCGGGGGCCTGACGGCGCTGCGACTGCTGGGGACGCCTCGCGACATCCTGATGGCGACCAAGGAGCGCCTGTTCGCGGCGTGAGAACGGTCGCGCTCGGCGACGTGGCGCAGCTAGTCCGTGGAGTCACCTTCGACGGATCAGAGGCACACTCTGTGGAGGCCAACGGCCTCCTGCCGATCCTGCGGGCCGGGAATATCGGTGACAGGCTGCTTCTTGAAGACGATCTAGTCTGGGTTCCCGCTGCGCGAGTCGGGCCTGATCAACTCATGCGGGTGGGCGACATCGCAGTCTGCCTGTCGTCCGGAAGCCCCGCGGTCGTCGGGAAGTCCGCGATGCTGGACCGTCCCTTCCCCGGCTCGGTGGGGGCGTTCTGCGGGATCGTTCGGCCGCTCGACGACATCGACGCCACCTACTTGGCGTACTGGCTGCGATCCCCCTCCTATCGGGCATGGCGTGACTCGCAATCGCGTGGTGCGAACATCCAGAATCTGCGGATGTCACAACTCGCGCAGATCGAAGTGCCGTTGCCCCCGATAGCTACGCAGCGTCGCATGGCCGCCGCCCTGACGGAGCAACTGAACTCCACCGACCAAGCTCGCGAGGCTCTGAGACGTCACGCAAGCCTCACTGAAAGCCTCTGGGCAGCGATCCTCCGGCACGCGTTCCTCGAGGCTGCTGCCCATTCGCCGAGTGTTCCACTTGGCCAAGTTGTCGCGGAGGCTAGGCCGGGTTTCGCATCGGGATCCCGGAGTCAGAATGGGATTGTTCAGGTTCGCATGAACAATGTCACGCCGGAGGGCGGGTGGGACTGGTCGCAGGTCGTTCGAGTCCCCGACCGCGACGTCAAGGCGGACATCTATCTGCTGAAACCCGGCGACTTACTTTTCAACAACACGAACAGCGTTGAGCTGGTAGGCAAGTCCGCGGTCTTCACGAGCTACGACGAGCCGGTGGTCTACAGCAATCACTTCACACGACTGCGGTTGACTAAAGACGCGGATACGCGGTATGTCTCGATGTGGCTTCGGGATACATGGCTGCAACGCGTGTTCTCCCGCATTTGCCAGCGTTGGGTCGGACAAGCAGCGGTGAGGACGGACGCCCTTCTTGCTCTCGAGTTGCCGCTTCCGGCCCCTGAGGTCCAGCGCCGCATCGCACGCTCCCTCGGGCGACAACTTGCTGAGGTAGATCGTCTGCGCATACAACTCCGAAGTTGTTTGCGAGTGGCCGACGAACTCGGCCCCGCGCTGGTCCGTCGGGCACTGCTAGAACGCGTCGCGAGGCCGGATACCGCATCAGCCGCAGACGACGTTACGGAGGTCGGCGACCGGTGAGCGCTGCATCCCGTCTGGCAACTCCGTCATCCGTGAACGCCGCCATCAAGCAGATAGCCGATGTCATGCGGCGCGCGAACTACGCTGGCGCGCTCCAGTACGTTCCCGAACTCTCGTGGCTGCTGTTCTTGCGGATCCTCGACGAGCGCGAGGAACTTGAAGCCGACGAGGCGGCGGCTGTAGGCGTGGACTTCCACCGATCACTGGAACCACCGTACCGGTGGCGGGACTGGGCGGCGCCCACGGGTTCAAAGCGCCTCGAACTCAGCTGGGGCGCGATGGGGGCGTACCTGCCGTGGGTGAACGAGGATCTGCTCCCGTACCTGCACGGCCTCCGGGACCGGTCCGGAGCGACCGCCCGCCAAGAGGTGATCAGCGAGGCCGTGTCCGCCGTCAGGCGCGTCGGAGTCGACACGGAACGGAACCTCCTCGACATCCTCGACCGTGTCGATGCGATCCGTCAGGAAGCCGTCGATCCCACTCACGTCTTTACCCTGTCGCAGGCGTACGAGGGCCTCCTGCAGAAGATGGGGGAGAAGAACAACGACGGCGGGCAGTTCTTCACCCCGCGCGAGGTCATCCGGGCGATGGTCCGGGCGATCAACCCGACGGTTGGCGAGATCGTTTATGACCCGGGCTGCGGCACGGGCGGCTTCCTTGCCCAGTCGTTCGAGTGGATGCGCGATGCCCTCGGGACCGATGCGACTGCGGAGCAACTCCGGGTCCTGCGCGAGGAGACGTTCTTCGGTCGGGAGAAGGCCGACCTGATCTACCCGATCGCCCTCGCCAACCTCGTCCTGCATGGGATCGACCACCCGCACATCTGGCACGGCAACACGCTTACCGGGCAGGAGGCGTACGGGGGGCTGTTCGCCGGGGCACCCGCCCTGTACGACGTCGTGCTGATGAACCCTCCGTTCGGCGGCAAGGAAGGCAAGGAGGCCCAGACCGCGTTCGCGTACAAGACCGGGGCGACGCAGGTGCTCTTCCTCCAGCACGTCATCGCCTCGCTGAAGCAGGGCGGCCGCTGCGGCATGGTGATCGACGAGGGCGTGCTGTTCCGAACGAATGAGACTGCCTTCGTCCAGACGAAGCGCAAGCTGCTCGACGACTGCGACCTGTGGTGCATCGTGTCGCTCCCGGCCGGAGTGTTCGCGTCGGCGGGAGCCGGAGTGAAGACCAACCTGCTCTTCTTCACGAAGGGCGGGCCGACGGAGCAGGTCTGGTACTACGACCTGTCCGACGTGAAGGTGACCAAGAAGCAGCCACTGACGCTCGATCGCTTCAACGAGTTCTTCCGGCTCCTCCCCGAGCGAGCCGACTCGAAGCACTCGTGGACAGTGAGCCGAGACGAGATCGAGGCCCGGAAGTTCGACCTGAAAGCCGTGAACCCCAACGCCAAGACCGAGGAGGACGACCGGACGCCCGAAGAGCTGATCGACCTGATCGAGGCTAAGGGCCGGGAGGTGACCGAGGCGCTGGCCACGCTGAGGCAGCTGCTCGCTGAAGACGCACCCACGGTGTCGCCCGCACGGGGCAATGTGTCCCCGCTTGCGGACGCAGAGACGCCCAGATGACCAGTTGGGAGACCCACGTCCGACGACCCTGCTGTGGCAGTCAACTGCGGTAGGCGAGTCACGACGTGAAGGCCGCGCTGCTGAGCCTGTCGATCAGCCTCCAGATGGTCGGAGTAGTCACTGCCGCGATCGGCCTTCGACGCACGTGGGCGGAGTTCCACCTTCCCGGCGAGACGTTCTACGATCCGGCAGTTGGGCGCGGCCGTCGGCTGGCGGCGTCGGTCCGGGCGGCATCAGCCCGTGTGCTGCGCGCTGTGTTCCGGCGTCCCGAGGGCGCCGAGGCGCATACAGGCGAGGGAGCAGTGGGTGCCGCAGCCGCCCTCGCGGGGCGGGGTCGAGCGGGATGGCTGTCGCTGTCCCCGGTGATCAGCTCCCTGAGCGAACTGGATCGACGAACGAGGGAATTGCTCGACCGCGTGCAGGACGTGCAGGATGAATTGGGCGACGAGAGCGCGGCCCGAGCGGCTGCCGACGCGGCGACCACGGCCAAGATCACCGATGTGGCCGCACGGCTGGACATGCAGTCCCGGCGGGTGGCGACAGGAGGCATCAGGCTCGAAGCACTCGGACTGTTCTGCGTAGCGCTGGGACTCCTGTGCCAGCTGCTGGCGTCGGTCACAGCGTAGGCAGTCACGACCCGCGCTACTTCTCCACGCGCGTCACGATCTCCCGCTCGTACGCGGGGTAGTAGCGTCCGATGACCGGCAGGTCGAAGGACGGCAGGATCGACTGCGGCGGCTCGCGCTCCAGCAGGAAGCGGAAGCTCGCCCTGACCAGAGCCTCCGGGCTGGACGCGCCCGGAGCGAGGCGGGCAAGGTCGGTGCGCGAGACCCGGACGCGGTAGTGGTGCTCGCGGCCCGCGCGAACCGTGACCGCACATGCCCAGCCATCGGCAGTCGGGGTGGCGACGACAGCGACGTGGTCCACGGCCTGCCTCCGCTACTGAACCGCCGTCCCCGGCGGCGAGTGCCACGCGTCCCGATGGACGTAGGAGACCACCAGTGCTCCCCGGGGCCGGAGGGCGGCCGCGCCAACCATGCCGAGCGCGAGCACACGGCCGACGCGGGGCTCGCCGACCGCCCAGCTGTGCGCCACTGGCAGGTATCCCGCGAGCGCCAGCGAGACCGCCTCCTCCGCATACAGCGCGGCGGCGTCCGTCTGGGTTCGTCCGGGGTACACGCGGACGACGACCGGGTCGACCCACGGGTCCAGTCGCGTCGCGTCGAAGGCGTCGCCGCTTCGATCAGCGTCGAGGTATGGCCCGGCGCTGGGTTGCTTTCGGTCTTCCATCGCTCACCTGACCTTCCCTCGGGCGTGCCACATGAGCTGGCACAGGGGCCTGCCAGCGTCACGAGACGGCCCGTGTCGCCCGGCGTGTCAATGCTGCGCCTGCGATCCGGGCTGGGGTAGAGGCCAGCGTGGTTGGAGGTCCCATGAGCACGAAGACCGTCCGCTTCACAGACAAGGGCATCGCGTCCATTCCCAACGACAAGCCAGTGGTCTACAAGATCGAGACGGAGTCGGGCAGGAACAACTACACCGGGATTGCGCAGCGCGGGCGGGTGCAGGACCGCCTTCGGGAGCACCTGCCGGGCGCCCGCGATCCGGTGCCGGGCGCCAAGGTGCACATCGAGCAGATGCCGAGCATCGACGAGGCGCGCGCCAAGGAGGCACGGATCCTCCGCCGCTCCTCGCCACCGCACAACAAGCAGGGCACTGGCAACCGGTAGGTCCACCGTCCGGGACCGGGCATCCGCTCTCCGACCCGGTCAGCCACCGGCGTTCAAGATCTGCCCCATGCCGCCCGAGCGGGCCTGCGCGAGCGCCTCCTCCTCGGCCAACACGCGGTGCGACTTGCGTCGGAGGTCGAGCGCCTCATGTTCGGACCCGAGCGTGAGCCCCGCTCGGCCGCAGATCTCCAGCGTGACGGACCCGCCTGCGGCGAGGTGGGAACGCATGCGCCCGTTCAGCCGCACGTTCGTGCGCTGCGACGGTCCGGGATTGCGGTAGCGGCCGAAGCGGCGTGGCAGGTCGTCGGTCTCGCCGACGTACACGGATGCGCCCTCGTCCAACAGACGGAACCGGTAGAGTCCCGGTCCCGACGGCAGCGCCGGGAACACCAGCCGCCCGTCTCGGTCGAGATTCACGGTCCCCAGCAGGACCCACTGGTCGAGCACGATCTCCATGACGGTACCGCCGTCCGTCAGGCGTAGCCGCGATGCAGGCTGAACACGAAGGGGATGCGGTTGACCAGCATCATGCCGAGCGGGATGCCGATGATCGTGAGCATGAGGACGTACGCCAGAGCCATCCAGAGCGCCGAGAGCCACCAGCCGATGAGCACGAAGTAGGCCACCCGCAGCAGCGCGTTCGTCTGTGGGGTCGCCAGCCTGCGAGCGCGAGTCACGCCGTCCGCCCCGACGACCATCAGGTACTGCTCCCGGCGAGGACGCAGGGTGAGCACGGTCGGGATGCGGTTCACCAGCCAGAACGACAGCGGGATCCCCACGATCACGATGGCGGCGAGCCACGCCACGGCCATGGCGAACCCGGTCAGCCACCAGCCGACGAGGAAGTACCACACGACCCGTACGAGGATGTGGGGGCCGGTCTTGACCTCCATCACCGACACGTTGGCCACCGGCATGATCCTCCCGGGCGCTTGGCCCTTCGCTACCTGATTCCCCGCCTGTACCTGTGGCCCACGGGTCGCCCAGTGCTGGACCCGTGCGGCTTTGGATATTGGACCAAATCGAGTGCCGCTGTACAGTGACTTGCGGAGGATGCCCGGTGCCCCCGGTTGAGGGGACGTGGCACGGAGGTGCGGCGCCGGGTCACCGCATGGAGGTGGTGGGACATGGCCGGTGAGTTCTGCCCGAACTGCGGCACCGCACGCATCGGTGCGTTTCGTTTCTGCCGAACCTGCCAGTACGACTTCGAGGCCGCCGCCCCGGCGGGCACGATGCAGCAGGCCGCCGCCAGCGTCGGTGCCCCGCCGCCGGGGCAGGGTCGCGGTGCTGCACCCGTCCCGGTCCCAGCGCCAACCCCTGTGGTCCCCTCCGGCACGCCAGCCGCGCAGCCGTCCCCGTCGCGTGGAGGAGGCTTCGGCAAGTGGTGGGCGTCCCGATCGCGCCGCACTCGGTGGATCGTGGTCGCCGTGGTCGTGCTGCTCGCACTGGGCGTGGTAGGGGATCTGACGGGTTCCAACCGGTCGGCCGGTGCCTCTGGCGCCTCGTCCGGACCCTCGGCCGCCGTCGTGTCACAGGCGCCTGCAGCAGCTGCTCCCGCAACGCCCGCGGTCCCTGCGACCACGCCAGTGGCCGTGGCGGCGCCGCAGGTGACCCAGAACGAAGGCGGCGCACCAGCGCCTCCCGCACCCGGTGCCACCCCGACCATCCTCTTGAAGCTGAGCGGGAACGGCATCAACACGAGCAAGCCGTTCAGCGCCACGGGCGATAGTTTCACGATGACCTACGCGTACGACTGCACGTCATTCGGATACGCGGGCAACTTCGTGGTGGATGTCTACGGTACGAACGCGCTGGATCCGGCCCTGCCGGATGGCGCGGTCAATGAACTCGGCATGAAGGGAGGTCCCACCACGACCACCGTGTACCTCAACGGTCAGCCCGGCCCGTTTCACATCGAGGTGAACTCGGAGTGCAGCTGGGGGGTCATCGTCTACGGCACGCCGAAGTAGCTGGCGGCCCGCGGCTGGACGATCAGGTCCCGGGAGTCGCTGGATCGTACAGCGTGAGTTCGAGGAACTCCCGCATCCCGACGAGTCGGTACGCCGTCCGCAGACCGGCAGGCAGGGCACCCCGGCCCACGACGCGCGGCCCGACCGCGGCATACTCGCGGCCGCGGATGCGGACCCGGCACCCACCGGCCGCCAGCACGTTCTGACACCAGCGTGCGGCGGGCCCGTACGTGAGCGGGATGTAGCACCGCTCGCCCCGGCGATGGACCGCCAGTGGGGTCGCGTAGACGCGTCCGCTGCGACGGCCCACGGTGCGCACGAGCCCGATGGGGGAGTGGCGGCCTCCGGCCAGTCCGAGGCGCACCACCCACGGGTTGAGGTAGCGACGGGCCCACCCGTGGAGGCGTCGATGGCGCAGCGCGTCGGAGAGCGGGAGCATGCCGACGAGAAGCCTAGCCGAGCAAGGGGACGGACCTCGTGCAGCGCCCCGGTGTCCGCCGGTTGTCGGCGCGGTCTCGCACCGACTCTCGCGGAGGAGTCGAGGGAAGGCTCCGTCGCTGACGGTCGGCTGGTCGGCTCGTCAGCCGAGATCGACGGCGGCACCCGGGGCTGAGCCCATCCGCGTGGTGGCGAGCACGACTTGGTCGCGGCTTATCCCGCGACCCGAGCCGCGCACGGTCGGCCTGCAAGTGGCCTGTGGGCTCACCAGACGAACGGAACCAGCCGCCTCGTCCTGCGCCGGTACGACGCATACCCCGGCAGGTCCCGAACGAGCAGGCGCTCCTCGGCGGCGATGCGCCGCCCGTAGGCCCGGCCGAACAGCCCGCCCACGACGGCAACGACCGGAAGACTGCGCGAGGTGCAGCCGAACCCGGTCCACGTCAGGAGCGTGCCGAGATACCCGGGATGGCGGACCAGCCGGTACGGGCCATCCTCCACGACCCGCTGCTCCTCGCCGGTGCGCAGCGTCCGCGAGTAGGCCGCGCCGAGCGTCCGCATCGACCAGATCCGCACGCCCAGCCCGGACGCCTCCATCGCCAGCCCGAGGGGCGCGGTCCAGCGCGGCAGGCGAGGCAGGGGCAGGCGCCGCAGCACGAGCGGGAGGGCCGCGCCGAGGACGAACGCCCGGACGATGTCCCGGGTCGTGCCCCGATCGTCATCGGAGGCGTGCAGGCTGGCCGCACTGCCTCCCTCGCGGACCGTGGCCTCCAGCACGACGAACCCGGCGAGACCCGCGTATCCGGCGAGCAGCCAGCGGCCTCCGTCAGGTCTCGGCTCGTGTGACGGTGGACGTCTGGACATGGCGTCCACAGCATAGGACGGCCGATCTGCGGGACCAGTTCGTCCTGCCGGTGGTGCTCGACGCGAGCACCATCATCGAGGACCTCCTGTACCGCACCGGTTCCGGAAGGTCCGTATCCTCGCTGCGGCTGGCGATGGTGCTCGGCGTGCGCAGACCGGTTGGCAAGACGAAGTTGGTGGCCGCGCTCCGCGCGCCTGAGACGGGCTCGACCTCGATGCCTCAGAGGCGCTCGGGCCGAGGTGATCCCCGGGGCGACGCGGCCACTCGACGGCTGGCACGAAGACGTCGGCCGTGTCATGGTGGGGTCGGCGTCGGTGCGCAGGAGCAAGGAGGGCGGCGGTGAACAATCCGTGGGTTCGACTTCCGGATGCCCCACCGTATGTGCTCCCCGAGGACCTCCCCGGAGCGGTCCCGTTCCAGCTGCACTGTAGGATGCCCGAACCGTGGCATGGCCCCATCACGCGAGCGACGGTCCTACTGCTTCTGCGCAACCCGGGACATCACCTGCAGGATCTCGAGGACTCAGGCAATCCGCAGCTCGTCGGCGTGTGGCGGCGGCAACTCAGTGGGGACCAGCCGTTCCAGTACGTGCTCCCCGAGTTGAGTTGGACGGGCGGCGCCCACTACTGGATCGCCCGCCTGCGCGTTCTAATCGAGACCGTGGGAGCCGAGCGGCTGTCGGATCGGTTCGCCGTGGCGCAGGCCATCCCGTACGCGTCAAGTTATGAGATCGCACCGATGGGATCCATCCCGAGCGCCGCGTACACCGGGGCCCTCGTCCGGGCGGCGCTCCAGCGGGGCGCCCTCGTCATCGTGGGTCGCGCGGCGCATCTGTGGGCGAACCTCGTTCCCGAGCTGCTGGTGGAACCCACGGCGCCCGTGCTCTCCCAGCCCCGTGCCATGCCCACCCTGACGCCTGAGCGGCTCGGGGCTGCGCTGTTCGAACAGGTGGTGGATCGGCTGCGAGCCTGAGCCACCAACATCTCGCTCCTCAACGTCGGTGGCTCACCGCTGCTTTCGGCACCGACCCGCCGACGCTCACGGCCGCGGTCGAGACGCATCGCGCTGTGTCCCGGGTGCCGCAGCCCCCCGCCTCTGCGAGCATCCCATGGTCGACGGCTTGCAGGTGACTCGCCGTCACGTGGCACCGGGTGACCTACGAGTTGGTCGAGCCGCCCACGTAGCATGATCCACGGCCGTGGGCGGGTCCGAGTCGCCCCGGCGGCCAGCATCGCTCGCCAGAAACTCAGGCTGTCTCGTCTCCGCCGGAGAGCCGGAACCGCGCCGCCAGCACCCGCAGGGCGGTCGCCTCGTCGGCGCCCACGGCTTCCTCCCACGGCTGGTACTCACGCGGTGCGCCGCGCACGTCGCGGGCGTAGACGCGCCACAGGTGGGCGTCGGGGTCGTACACCGGCGGAATGACCACCCAGCCGATGGGCAAGCTGGCGTACACCTCGGCCCATGCTGCGTCGCGGGCATCCTCGCTCATGGGAATGGCCCGGTCATATCCGCCTACTTCTTTGCCGGGAGGGTGCGAGTGAACGTCGCGGCCCGCTCCAGCCACCCCCGCAGCACCGACTCGTCGGCGAACACCCGCGGCCCGACGGCCATGTAGCCCTTCATCGGGCGACCCGCCATCGGTGCGAAGGGCGTCCCACCCAGTGCCGCCAGTTCGGAGCGGGCGTCCTCGGGGAGCCGCAGCATGAGTTGGTCGTTGAACGTCCCGCAGCAGAGGTTGCCGTTCACGAACGCAGCCGGGAACCCGAACATCTGGCGCCGGGTGACGTCGGGTCCGCTCGGGGCCACGCGGTCGAACAGCACCACGACCTCCCGCGGGGAGGGCCGGAACTGCATCAGGATCCTCCTTGGCTCCTACGGTCCGCGATGTGCGGCGATCGGGGCCCGTCGCCGAGGGGCAGCCCTGTCGCTCCCGCGGGACGTCGGGACCCCGCGACGCGCCGCGCACATGCATGAGGGGGCCTCCAGCGCGCTCTTCAGGGCGAGCGCCTTGTCGAAGCCCTCCGCCACC
>JAJYJR010000453.1 GCA_021789355.1 Chloroflexota bacterium
CCACGCGGCGACGACCGGGTCGTCGCCCGCGCACGACGAGGTGCCCCCGACCCCCGGCGACGGCAAGGCGCTGCTCGAGGTCGAGGACCTCGTCAAGTACTTCCCGATCCTGGGCGGGGTCCTGCGCCGCCACGTGGCGGACGTGAAGGCCGTCGACGGCGTCAGCTTCTCGGTCCGGCGTGGCGAGGTCTTCGGGCTCGTCGGCGAGTCCGGCTGCGGCAAGACGACACTCGGCCGCGCGCTGCTCTACCTGCAGCCGCCGACCTCCGGGCGCGTCCGGCTCGACGGGCAGGACCTGCACGGGCTCAAGTCGGAGCAGCTGCGCCGCATGCGGGCGAAGATGCAGATCATCTTCCAGGACCCGTACGGGTCGCTGAACCCGCGCATGCCGGTCTCGGACATCATCGGCGAAGGGCTCCTGGCGCAGGGGATGAAGAACGGCCGGGAGCGCACGAAGCGCGTCGAGGACTCGCTTGAGGCCGTCGGGCTGCGGCGCGACTACACCCGGCGCTACCCCCACGAGTTCAGCGGCGGCCAGCGGCAGCGCATCGGGATCGCCCGCGCCCTGGCCCTGCAGCCGGACTTCGTCGTGTGCGACGAGCCGGTCTCGGCGCTGGACGTCTCGATCCAGAGCCAGATCCTCAACCTGCTTCTCGACCTGCGCGAGCAGTTCGGGCTGACGTACCTGTTCATCGCGCACAACCTGTCCGTGGTGCAGTACATCAGCGATCGGGTCGGCGTGATGTACCTCGGGCGGATGGTCGAGCTGGCCGGCGTGGCGGAGCTCTACGAGCGGCCGCGCCACCCGTACACGGTGGCCCTGCTCTCGGCCGTGCCGGAGGTCGATCGCGCCAGGGCGCGCAAGCGCATCGTCCTGCGCGGCGACGTCCCGTCGCCGGTCAACCCACCGTCGGGCTGCCACTTCCATCCGCGCTGCTGGCTGCGGGAACGTCTCGGCAACCCCGAGATCTGCTCGACGGTCGACCCGCGCCTGCACATGGTCGGCGAGGGACATGCCGCGGCCTGCCACTTCGCCGACAGAATCGAGCAGGAGCAGGATCGCGCGGCGGTGCCCATCGCGGCGCCCGCCCCGACCGCGGCCGCCGGGGGCGCCTGAGCCGCCGCGTCTGCCGATCGGCCGCGCGGATCCATCTGCAGGTCCCCGATTACCGCCTGCCTTCGGGAGTCAAGGGCCGTGCCGCCCGTTGCCACGGGCGCTCCGGCAGGGGCCGCCGCCTGCGATGAATCTGCAATGTGCCGAAGTGCGTTGACACTCCCCTGAAACGGCCGCGATAATCGGGATGCCTCATCGCACCCCGCGGGGAGCCCGTGACGAGAGACCCAGACGTCTCGGGGTCGGGGAAGCGAAGGAGGGAGGGAGCGGCCCGTGCCCAATGGGCCGGCAATAGGGAGGATTCCATCCGATGAGTCTCGTGACTCGACGGTGGTTGGCGTTGGCCGCCACGGCCGGGATCCTGGCGGGCGCCTGCAGCGGCAGCGCGTCCCAGGCGCCGGCCAGCCAGGCGCCCGCCAGCCAGGCGCCCGCGGCAACCACCGCGATCTCGACGGTCGACATCGTCGAGCACGCGTACAACCCGACGACGGCCGCCAAGACCGGCGGCACCGTGGTGCTGTCGGACTCGCAGTTCCCCGACCTGCTCCTCGGGTACAACACCTCCTCCGCGGAGTCGTGGGAGGCGATCTACCCGGCGTTCGACGGGCTGTGGCGGGTCGCCAACGACTTCAAGATCTATCCGGACCTCACCAAGGACGTCCCGACCCCGCAGAACGGCGGCGTCACGCTGACCAGCAGCGGCGGGATGGACGTCAACGTCAACCTCAAGGACGGGATGAAGTGGTCGGACGGCCAGCCGATCACGTGCGCTGACCTCACGGCGACCTGGCACTGGATCATGGACAAGGACCAGTCCGGGCTCGTGGCCGGCCAGATCGGCTGGGAGGACATCACCAGCATCGACGGCGGCAACACGACGACGTGCGTCATGCACTTCAGCAAGGTCTTCGAGGGGTACCTGCTGCTCGTCGACCCGCTGCTGCCGGCGCACTACATCAGCACGGTGCCGGTCGCCGACGCCGTCAAGAAGCTCTACCCGTTCGACAACATCTCGTCCGGCGTCTACAGCGGTGCCTATATCCCCACCGAACTGAAGACCAACGCGCAGATCACCTACGCGCCGAACCCCTACTGGTCGACGATCGGCGGGCATGCGCCGTACCTCGACAAGCTGATCATCAAGTACTACGGCGACCAGGCCGCCCAGATCGCGGGCTACCGCGCCGGTGAGTCCGACATCGCGTTCAACTTCGCCCAGGACACGATCCCCGCTGTCCAGGACCTGGGGAACCAGGTGACGATCCTGGACGCGCTGTCCTACGAGCTGAACCAGATGAACAACGCGTCGCTGGCGAAGAAGTTCGGCGCCGCCGACGTCCCGACGATCAAGACCGCGATCCGGCTCGCGTACAACAAGAGCGAGATCACGGACCGCATCCTGGGCGGCACCGTCAAGCCGTCCGACACCCCGTACTCGCCGCTGCTCTACTACTTCAAGCAGGAGCCGGCGGTCACGCAGGACTTCGCCCAGGCCAACAGCCTGCTCGATGGCATCGGCTGGGTCAAGGGTTCCGACGGCATCCGTGAGAAGAACGGCGTCAAGCTGGAGATCACCGGCTGCACGACCCAGAAGCAGTCGCGCATCGACACCCTGACGCTCGTCGCCTCCTGGCTGACCCAGATCGGGATCAAGATGGATGTCAAGCCGGTGCCGGCGAATCCGGACTTCTTTGGCGGCTGGGACCAGACGCCGGCTGACACCCCGTGCAACCTGCAGCACGGCAACTACGACCTTGGCGAGTTCGCCTGGTCGTACAGCCCGGATCCGCTCGGCTCGTACCTCGTCTACCACTCCAGCGGCAACCCGGATATCCCGCCGCACCAGGGCCAGAACACGACCCGCACCAACGATCCGGTGATCGACAAGGCCTTCGACACGGTCAAGACCTCGGTCGACCCCGTCGTGATCAAGGCCGCGCTGGGCGACTTCCAGGACGCCTACTACAAGGACGTCGTGGAGATCCCGCTCTACAACTGGCGGCAGGTCTGGCTCTCGAACGGCAAGGTCCAGAACTATCTGCCGAACCCCACCCAGTTCGGCGTGACGTGGAACGTCAGGGACTGGTGGCTCCAGTAGCCGATCAGTCACCTACCCAGGCAACCTGAGCGACCGGGGCTGCGGAGCCCGCCAGGGTCCCGCAGCCCCGCTGGCACCGAGGCCATGACCAAGTACGCCATCCGCCGCGTGCTCCAGGCGATCCCGGTCCTGATCGGGATCTCCATGCTCATCTACGGGATCCTGCTGATCGCCCCCGGGGGCCCCGAGGCGCGCTTTGCGCAGAACCCGCGCATCAGCGCGGCGCAGATCGCTGCCTTCCGGCACCGCTGGGGGCTGGATGACCCGATCCCTGTGCAGTACTGCAAGTGGCTCGGCGTGTGCGGGGACAAGCCGTTCCTGATCAACGCGCTGCCAGGCGGAACGATCCAGCTGGCCGGGCTCAAGATCGAGCTGCCGGGCGGGGACAACGGCGTGCTGCACGGCGACTTCGGGTACTCCAGCACCGACGGCAGGCCCGTGGCAGCGATCATCGGTGACCGGCTGCCGGCCACGCTGATCCTGGCCGGCACGGCCTGGGTCATCTGGGTGGTGATCGCGTTCCTCTCGGGGGTGTACGCGGCCGTCCGGCGGTACAGCTTCTTCGACTCGGCGATGACCGTCTTCAACTACGTGGGGTTCTCGTTCCCCACGTTCTGGCTCGGGATCATGCTGATCACGATCTTCGCCGGCAACCTCCATATCCTGCCGGCGGGCGGCATGTGGAACGTACGGGTGGTCCCCCCCTTCGGCACGCCCGAGTACTGGGCCTACTTCGGGGCGCAGCCGCTGGCCGCGCTCGGCGACCTGGGCACCCACATGATCCTGCCGGTGTTCACCCTGGTGATCGTCAGCATTGCCTATGACTCGCGGTACGTTCGCTCGTCGATGCTGGATGCGCTGAACCAGGACTTCATCCGCACGGCCAGGGCCAAGGGCGTCCCGGAGCGTTCCGTCGTCTTCAAGCACGCGCTGCGCAACGCGCTGCTCCCCATCATCACGAACCTCGGCCTGGAGATCCCGTTCCTCTTCACCGGCGCGTTCGTGACCGAGACGATCTTCTCCTGGCCGGGGATGGGCTACCAGTTCATCCTTTCGACCGGGAACTACGACTACGCGGTCCTGATGGGGCTGCTGTCGGTCACCGCCATCGTCACGGTGTTCGCCAACCTCCTCGCCGATCTCACGTACGCGATCGTCGACCCCCGCGTGAGGTACGACTAGATGGCCGGGGAGATCGACGCGGCCGGCGGGCAGCCGGTCATCACCGACCTCGACGCGGCGGAGATCGGGCGCGGCGACTCGGAACGCCCGGACTTCGAGGTCCAGCTCGAGTCGCTCAGCCAGTGGCAGCTGGCCTGGCGCCGGTTCCGCAAGCACCGCCTCGCGATGGTGGGCGCCTTCATGTTCCTGGGGATGTGCGCGGTCGCGATCGTCGGGCCGATCATCCTGCCCTACAACTTCTACGTCATCCCCCACGTGGACAAGATCGTGTACGCGGGGCGGCCGCCATCGCTCGCGCACCCGTTCGGCGAGACCGGTGGGCTGCAGCGCGACGTCCTGACGCTCGTGGTCAACGGGGCGCGTCTCTCGCTGCTCATCGGAGTGGGCGCGTCGCTGTTCGGCGCGATCATCGGCGCGATCGTGGGCGGGGTCGCCGGGTACTTCGGCGGCTGGATCGACAACCTGCTCATGCGCATCGTCGACATCATGCTGAGCCTGCCGCTGCTCTTCGTCATCCTGGTGGTTTCGAAGTTCCTCGGCAACGGCAACTGGTACATGATCATGGCGATCTTCGCGGTCTTCGGATGGCAGGGAATCTCCCGCCTGGTCCGGAGCCTCTTCCTCTCGTTGCGCGAGGAGGACTACGTCGATGCGGCGCGCGCCGCCGGCGTCGGAGACCTGCGGATCATCTTCCGGCACATCCTGCCGAATGCCGTGAGCCCGATCATCGTCGCCACGACCCTGGGCGTGGCCGGCGTCATCATCAGCGAGGCGTTCGTCAGCTTCCTCGGGTTCGGCGTCAACGTGACGCAGCCCACCTGGGGCAACGTGCTGTCGAATTCGCTGAGCTTCATCACGCTCGGCAACT
>JAJYJR010000454.1 GCA_021789355.1 Chloroflexota bacterium
GGGCTCGGCGCGTTCGACACGTGCCTGGCCGATCCGGCCGGGGTGAAGGCCGTCCAGGCAGATACCGCGGCGGCCATAGCCGGGGGGATCAAGGGGACCCCGACCATCCTCGTGAACGGGACGGCCCTGGGATCGTGGGGCCTCCAGACGATCACGAACGCGATCGACGCCGCGCTCCAGGGGAAGCCGGTCGGTCCCTCGACGGCGCCGTCCGCCTCGGCCGCAGCCAGCTGATCGCTGCACGACGGCGCCGTCCGCCTCGGCCGCAGCCAGCTGATCAGGCCGTGTAATCGTCCTCGCTCGGCGGACGAACCCGCCCACGCGTCAGCCGGGAGAACAGGCGCCGGGTCGCGCGCCGGTGCGAGTAGGCCAGCGCGACCAGGATCAGCAGGACGAAGTCCGCCCCGCCCACGACGCCGGCCGCCACGTATCCCAGCTGCTGGCCGATGTCGCCGGTGATCGACAGGGCCGGGATCGTCGCGCCGATGAGCCCAAGGGCGAAGAACGGCGGCCGCGGCGCAATATCGCTCCGGAACGTCGCCAGCGATGGTCCACTCGCGCCCTCCCCGCCGATCAGGAAGGCGTGGCCGCTGGTCACGACCGCGGCGCTGCCCGCGCGCGGCTCCGGCTGGCCGCCGGCGGCCAGGTTGTCCTGCGCGAGCTGCTGCCACCCTCCGGGAAGGTTCCCCAGGCCGTCGGGGGTGGCCCAGTAGAACGAGTCGGTGGGCTTCCCCGCCGCGTCCCGGCCGCCCACCACGTACAGGGCGCCGTTGACCGCGAAACCCGCCGGGTCGGTCCGGGGCGCCGGGAGCGCCTGGCCGGGCAGGCTCACGCTCCAGCCCAGCACCCCGTGCGTCGAGGGATCGACCGCCGGCTCACCCTTCGAGTCGAGCGCCAGCCGGAACACCGTCGGCTGCGCGCCGTGCGCGTCCTGGCCACCCACCACGTACAGGAAGTTGCCCACCTGCGCGCCGAACGCGAGCGCTCGCGGCTGCGGCAGCACCAGGGCCGGCTGCTCCTGCCAGGGCCCCGGCGCGCCCGTGGTGGCGTCCGGGATCGAGCGATACACGGTGCGGCTGTAGGAGCCGTCCGCGTTCTGGCCGCCCAGCAGCCAGATGCTGGTCGATCCGGCGACCGCCACCGCGCCGGCGAGCGGCTTCGGCAGCTTCAGGGCGGCCAGCGTCTTCCACCCCGCCAGGTTCCCGTTGTCGATGGTGGCCTCGTACACGGTGTCGGTCGCGGCGCCCGACTCGTCCGCGCCGCCGATCACCAGGGTCGTCCCGGAGAGCGAGACAATCGCGGCGCTCACCCGCGGCGCCGGCAGAGGTGTCGCCGACTTCCACGGGGAGAGGTTGCCGTCCGCGCTCACGCTGGTCTCGAAGACCGAGGCGCTCGCCCCACCCGACCCCCGGCCGCCGGCGAGATAGACGTTCGTGCCGGCCGTGATCGGCACGGCGTCAGCCCGTCCCTCCGGAAGCGACAGCTGAGCAGGATTGCCCTGCCAGGGGATCACCGATCCCGCGGGCGCGGGGCAGGGCAGGTCGGCGTTGGCGGGCGGGCAGAGGTTGATCGGGCTCGCCACGTTCGCGCCGAGGTTGATTGTCGGGAACACCGTGAAGTAGTACGCGCGGTCGGGAAAGTAGCCCAGCAGCAGGACCAGCAGCAGGAACCAGCCGAACGCCTTGATCCCGGCCCAGGTCCATCCGTCGGCGTCGAAGGCGCCGAAGAACGCTCGCCTGCGGCCGCCGCCCGGCGGCAACGCCCGTTCCGCCACGTTCCCTCCCGCTCCTCTGCCCTTGGGCCTACGGCTCGATCTGGATGGTGCCGTGCATGCTCGTGTAGTGACCCGGCACCAGGCATCCGAAGCCGAACTGCCCATCCTGGTTGAACGTGTAGTCGAGGGTCTCGGTCCCCGACGAGAAATCCGGGACGCCCTTCAGGTTCGCGGTGCTGCTGGCCTGCAGGTCGGAAACCAGGCCGACGTAGAAGTTGTGGGTGAAGCCGGCCGTGTTGGTGATCTCGAAGCGCACCGTCTCACCCTTCTTGACGTAGATCGTCGACGACGGCTGCCCGCTCACGTCCGTGATCTGCAGCTGGGCGGTCTCGTCCAGCTTGATCACGCGTGGGTTCTGGGCGGTTCCCGGGTTGGTGATGGCCGGCGCGGATGCCGCGGGGGCGCCACTCGCCCCGGCTCCGCCGGCTGCCGGCGCCGCGCCGCCGATCACACCGCTCGGGTTGCGCCAGCAGGCGGGCACCGGCGTGGCGCCCGGTGGTGGCGTGTAGCTGGGATCCCGCCAGCCCTGGTGGATCGCCGACGGGCCCGGCGTCTGCCCCGGGGACGCGACCGGCTGGTATACCCAGCTCACGTCCTTGCTCGCGGTGATGAACGCGATCAGATCGTCGATCTGCACGTAGTTGAGCGGCCCCCCGTTCACGTCCGCCCAGATCGGCATGAGGCTGTTCGGGTCGCCGCAGACATAGCGGCCGCCGACGGTCAGCACGTTGCGGATGTAGGTGGGGTTGAGGTGGCCGGCCCCCGGCGCACCGGCGGGAGTGACGGCGTTGTAGAGCTTGCCCTGATCGTTGAGCGGTGGCCCGATGCCGCCCTGCCCCTGCGCCCCGTGGCACCGCGCGCAGTTCGAGAGGAACAGCTGCTCACCTGCCGCGATCGCGGTGACCTGCTGGGCCTGGACCTCCTTGGCCATGCGGCTCGTGTCTGCCACCGCCGGGACGCCCAGGTCGTAGAACCAGTAGATCGGGATGAACAGCACCATGACCAGCATGGCCAGGAACGCGATCGCCCGGGCGTTCCCGGTCTGGCGGACGATCTGCGCCGCGCGCTCCTCGCTGAGGCCGACGGTGTGCGCGGTGTCCGGTGCGGCGAACCGCTCGAGACCAGGTTCGCTGGCCGCCCGCGGCTCCAGCTCACGGCCTGTCCGGCCGCCCGTGGGACCGCTCACAGGCAGCCCGGACCCTTGGCCGGGATGAGGCCGGGCTGGCCCAGGGAGACCGGCAGCGGTCCGAGCGTGATCTTCCCCGTGTCGATCGTCAGGACCCCCGAGGAGTCGATCGTCGAGGCGAACCGGTCCAGGCTGCGGGGAGCCGGGCCGAGCTGCAGCACCTTGATTCCCAGCCGGTCGTAGCGAGACCCGTGGCAGGGACACTCGAACCAGAAGTTGCTGGCACAGAAGTTCGGCTTGCAGCCGAGGTGCGTGCAACGCTGCCAGAGGGTCCGCACGTTGGTGGTCGCGCCGTCCCCCTGGGGGTTGTCACCGGGGATGAACCCGCGGGTCGGGTCGAGCATCACGATGAACGACTGCGCCAGCTGGAAGTAGGCGGGGGCGCCGTCGCTGAACTTGGTGCCGCTGGTGGCCGGCGACGCGGCGACGACCTTGCTGTCGCCGATCTGCACCTTGCCCCCGAACCCGCCGGCCAGGTTCGGCCACAGGAACCCGAGGGTCCCGCCCAGGACCTCGGCCAGCCACAGGCCCACGCCGGCACCCAGCGATCGCCGCAGCAGCTGCCGTCGTGACAGCCCGGCCGAGCGTCCGGACCGCATCGACTTGAGCACCTCGGACGTCAGCGCCCGGGGTTGTTCCGAGACGGCGAGCTTCCAGTTACCCATGAGACGGCCGTCCTCTCAGGAGACGCGTGGCGGAAGTCACGGCGCGTACTCGATCACAGCGCGAAGTGGAGCCCGCTGATCCAGGGCAGCTCGAAGGCGTAACCGGGGCCCCGGAAGAACGCCCCGACGAATGTCAGGAAGAGCCCGAAGATCGCGATGTAGGAGAACAGCATGATCCCGACCTTCCGGTCCGCCGGGCGGTGCGAACCGCCGGTGCCATCGGACCCCCGGTCGATGAAGGGGACGAGAGCCGCCCCGACCAGCACGAAGGCCGGTACCAGCACGCCGGCCACCGTCGGGTGGAAGGCGGTCAGCAATTCCTGCAGGCCGACGAAGTACCAGGGCGCCTTGGCGACCTCCGGGGTCACGTTGCCGTTCGCCAGGTCCTCCAGCGGCGCGTTGACGAACACGCCCATGAGCAGCAGGAAGATGCTCATCATGGCGGCCGCGAAGAACTCGATGGCGAGCAGGTGCGGCCACGTCAGGACGGTGTCGTCCGGCTCCTTCTGGACCCGCACCACGGCGTCCTGCTTGACCAGCGCGAGCAGCCGGTACGGCTTCGCCGCCATGGGCACGCGCTGCTTGTCGATCTCCGTGGCGCGCCGCTCCGGCGGCGCCGCCGGCGTTGGCGTCCGCTGCGGAAGTCGGGTCTCAGTCATGCCGTGTACCTCCGGGCCGCGAGGACGAGGCCAGACCAAGGCGGAGCCGAGGACCGGAGCGAGCGCACTCTGGCAGTGCGTGAGCGAGGACCGCAGGCGACAACACAGGGATGGCCCGTCATAGCGGTCCCGAGATTCCGCCGTCCTTGCGGATCCGCCAGAAGTGGACCGCCATGAAGACGGCCGCGATCAGGGGGAAGGCCATGATGTGAAGGACGTAGAAGCGGAGCAGCGTGTTCTGCCCGACCTCGATGCCACCCAGCAGGATCAACTGCGACGGCTTGTTGAAGAGCGGCGCGTAGTTGGCCATGTTGGTGCCGATCGTGATGGCCCAGTACGCGATCTGGTCCCACGGCAGCAGGTAGCCGGTGAACGAGAGCATCAGGGTCAGGAAGAGCAGGACCACCCCTACCACCCAGTTGAACTCGCGCGGTGGCTTGTAGGCGCCGTGGTAGAAGACCCGCATCATGTGCAGGAACACGAAGAACACCATCAGGTGCGCGGCCCAGCGATGGATGTTGCGGGTCAGCAGGCCGAAGACCACCTGCGACTGGATCTGCAGGATGTCGGTGTACGCCTGCGTGGCCGACGGGACGTAGAAGAACATCAGGTAGACGCCCGTCACGACCAGGACCAGGAACAGGAAGAACGAGAGGCCGCCGAGGCAGAACGTGTAGGCGAACTTCACCGCATGCTGGCGCACCCGCACGGGATGGAGGTGCAGGAACACGTTGTTCATGACGGCCATCGCGCGCGAGCGCTCGTCGGACGGGTAGGCCTGCCGGAAGACCGAACGCCAGACCGCGCTGCGGCGGATCGATTGGTCGACCCGCTCGAGGAAGCTCACCGGGTGCCACCTCCCGTCACCGGCGTGTTGTCCTGGCCGAAGAGCCCGAGCTGGGCGTCGCGGTAGCTCTCCTTGTAGAGCCACCCGTCGCTGCTGACCTCCTGGAGCTCGAACCGCTCCATGGTGATCGC
>JAJYJR010000455.1 GCA_021789355.1 Chloroflexota bacterium
GGTCTCCGCCACGAGCCAGTCGTCGTCGGGGAGGAGGTGGTGCTGGAGCTCGAGGATGAACCCGCCGAGGGCGCCGTGGCTGCCACGACGCGCGCCGGGGCGGCCGCTCGACCCGGGGCGGCCGCTCGACCCGGGGCGGCCGCTCAAGGGGCCCGGCCTCGCCTCGAACAGCCGTGCGTACCACGCCGCCGCCCGCGCCGCACCCTCCCGGTCACCAGCGAGGAGCCGCCGCGCGATCTCGCCGTGGCGGCACCCGGAGAGCGCGACCACCCCCTCGGCGTGGCGCTCGAGCAGCGCGTGCGTGAACCGCGGCACGCCCTTGGTGCCGGCCAGGTTCGCCGCGCTGACCAGCCGCGAGAGGCTGCGGTAGCCCGCCTGGTCGCGGGCGAGCAGCACGAGGTGGGGTCCCCGCTGGCCGTCTCCCACGCCGCGCAGGTCCTCGCGGACGGCGTCGCGGTGGCCGGGGAGACGGGCCCGATCCGCGCGTGGCCGCACGGGGCGACCCGATTCGACCAGCCCGCCCGACGGACCTGCGCCCGACCTGGCCGGCGACCGGCTCGCGACCAGCCCACCCGACGGACCTGCGCCCGACCTGGCCGGCGACCGGCTCGCGACCGACTCGATCTGCCCGACCGCCCACGCCGGATGTTCCCCCGCCGGGTCTCGTTCCCACGGCTCCCACGCCGACCGCACCAGGTCTGCCGGCCGCACCAGATCCCGCGTGCGACCCCGGCGCCGCGCGGGCACCACGATCCCCGTCGGGTCCGGGACCGCGGCGTCGAGCAGCTCGATCTCCACGCCGACCACGGGGTGGATACCAGCCGCCTCGGCCGCGGTGACGAACCGGACCGCGCCGTACAGGCCCTGGTGGTCGGTGACAGCGAGCGCCTCCAGCCCGAGCTGTGTCGCGCGATCGACGAGGTCGGCGGCGGACGACGCGCCATCGAGGAACGAGAAGTCGCTGTGGCAGTGGAGCTCGGCGTACCGCGACATGGGACCGTCCTTCCGGACGTCCCAGTATAGAACATGCGTTCTGTATGGTCCCGGCGCCGCCGGGCCCTGCTGGCCCGCGGGCAGTGGACCCCTCCCGCTCCCCTGCCTGCGTGGTCCCGCGGCAGGGTGAATCGATCAGTCCAGGATCAGTCTCGCCCGCTGGAACCGGGCCATTGCGGCGGCCAGCAGGAGCAGATCGGCGAGCACGAGAAGCACCGCCGCCCCGATCCCGATCGTCACCCAATCGAGCCCATTCAGCGCCGTGACCACCTGGCGGCGGACGTCCAGCGGCAGCACCTGGAGCACGAGCACCGGCACCAGGACGACCGCGAAGATCGCCAGGTTCATGTTCTGGGCCGCCTGGCGCACCGTCGGCGCCCGCAGCGCGACCAGCGCGCCCCCGCACGCGACCAACCCGGCCCCGAGCAGCCCGAACCCCCCGAGCAGCACGATGGCGTCCGGCTCGTACAGCAGGATGCCGTGGCCCGCGTTCGCCAGGTTGACCGTGACCAGGCCGACGATGGCGCTGACGACCATGAAGCCCCACCCATAGGCGACAGCTGCCACGATCTTGCCAAGCAGGATCGAGCGATCCGAGAGCCGGCTCGCCAGCAGCGTCTCCAGCGTGTGCCGCTCGCGCTCCCCCGCGATGCCGTCCGCGACCATCCCGCTCGCCAGCAGCAGCGGCACCCACGCGAACGGCAGGATGGCCGCGGGCTCGCGGACCAGGTCGGGCCCGATCTGGAGCGGCAGGAACACGCCGAAGACCAGAAACGAGAACACCAGCCCGCGGAGCGACCGGCGCAGCGTGCCCGACTGCAGTAGCACCTCGCGCAGGTCCTTCCAGGCGATCGTCAGGACGTCGGCGATCACGGCGCGCCGCCTCCAGCCGCGACGCGTCCCGCCGCCAGTCCCGCCGCCAGTCCCGCCGCCATCACGCGTCGGCCCCGACCAGCGCCATGAACGCCTCCTCGAGGTCCGCGCCGCCCTTGCGCACCTCGTCGATCGCGACCCCCTCGCGCACCAGCAGCGCGACCAGCGGCGAGGTGTCCTGCCCGTCGCGCAGACGCAGCGTCATGCGTCCGTCGACCATCTCGGCCGCCTCGACGGCTGGCTGGGCCTCCACGAGGCGCACGATCCGCGCGTCGATGCCGCGTCCGGTGACCTCCATGCGGTCCCGCCGCGCCTGTGCCCGCAACTCGTCGGGGCGCCCCACGGCCAGCAGGCGCCCGGAACGGATCACCCCCACCTGGTCGCACAGCCGCTCCGCCTCCGCGAGGTTGTGGGTGGTCAGGAACACCGTCACGCCCTCGCGCCGTGCGAGCCGGGTCAGGTCGTCGCGCAGGGCGGCTGCGGCGATCGGGTCGAGCCCGGCCGTCGGCTCGTCGAGGAAGACGAGCGCCGGGCGATGCAGCAGGGCCCGCGCGACCGCGAGCTTCTGCTTCATGCCGCGGCTCCAGGACCCGACGATCTCACGCCGCCGGTCCCACAATCCCAGCCCGGTGAGCAGGTCCCGGACGCGTTCGCGGCGCTCGGCGGGCCGCAGGTGCCACACCCTGGCGTAGAACTCGAGGTTGTCCTGGGCCGTCATCCGCTCGTACAGCCCGGAGTATTCGAGGAGCGCCCCGCAGCGGTCCCTGATCGCCCCCGGGTCGGTCCGCGCATCGTGGCCGAGCACGGTCGCCGTCCCGCCGGTCGGCTCGAGCAGGCCCAGCAGCAGGCGGATCGTCGTGGTCTTTCCCGAGCCATTGGGGCCGAGGAACCCGAAGATTGCGCCCGTCGGAACCTCGAGCGACAGCCCGTCGACCGCGCGAAGCTTGCCGAAGTCGCGCGTCAACTCGTTCGTCCGGATCGCGCAGTCGTTCACCCGATGCATGCCTCCGCGGGCTCCGGTGTTGCCGGCACCGATTGTAGGTGCCCAGTTCCGCGTTGCCGTCCGAGGTATCCTCGGCCCATGCGACCGACCACCCGTGACTTCGTCGGCATCGGGATCTTCATCTTCGTGCTCGTCGCGCTGCTCGTGGTGTTCGTGGCGGCAGCTCTCCCGCCGGGACACCCCTGATGCGCGTGCGCCTCGCCGCGTGCGCGGCGCTCCTTCTGCTCCTGGGCGCATGCACCGCCGGCGGCACGGCGAGTCCACGGCCGACGGCTGCGTCGCACGCACCGGCGTTGTCGCCGATGGGGTCGGTCTCCACCACCGCCACCTCGTGGGGCGTGATCCTTGACCAGGCCCCTGTTTCGTTCCCGCGGTATCCGGGTGCAGCCGACGCGAACGGCGCCACCACCGACGCAGTCACGCAGTCGATCTCGACCAGCGCCCCGGTTTCCACGGTCAGCGGCTGGTATGCCACGGCACTCTCCCCCGTCGGGTACAAGCAGACCAGCATCAGCAACCCGGCCGAAGATGGATCCGTGGTGGCCGAGTTCGATGGCGGCAGCCTGGGCTCCGGCTGCCGGGCCCAGGTCACGTACAAGCCGATGGGCACGCTGACGTTCATCTTCGTGCTGGTCGCGGCGGCCTGCCCGTCGAGCTGACGGCGGTGCTGACGGCGGTGCCGGCGGCGGTGCGGGTGGCCGGCTCGGTTACGGTGCGTGCCTCGGCGGCCGGTGCGCGCCTTCGCGGCCGGTGCGTATCTCAGCGGCCGGTGCGGGTGGTGCGCGTCGTCGCGGCCGGTGCGGGTGGTGCGCGTCGTCGCGGCCGGTGCGCTTCGTCGCGGCCGGTGCGGCCGGTGCGGGTGGCCGGCTCGGTTACGGTGCGCGCCTCGGCGGCCGGTGCGGCCGGTGCGCGTCGTCGCGGCCGGTGCGTATCTCGGCGGCCAGTGAGCGCCTTCGCGGCCGGTGCGGCCGGTGCGGGTGCTGTGGCGGCCGGTGTCAATGGCCGGCGACTGCGACTGCCTTCTGAGCGAGCCGGCGGCTTTGCTGCGCCCGGTCCCCTGTCGCCGCTGCTGCCTTCTGGCGCGGGAGCCCGCGGAATCTCCCGGCAGGGCGTCACACCGGGGTGACCCGCTTCGTCTTTTGAATACCACCATCTCCCCACTGGTGCGGCCGTAGTCGGTCCGGGTTCTCCTCCTCCCCGGCTCGGAAAGCGGCACTGGATCTCGACCCCGGCCACACGGCCGGGGTCGAGTCGTGTCCGGGGTCTTGACGGCCACGGCCGCCGACGGAGCCTGGCGCCGGGTAGCCTGGCGCCGGGTAGTGGGCCGGGCTGCCCGACGGCAGCCGCCTGGGCCGATCGTGCCGGGCGAGGCCGAGAGCAGCCGTCCGGGCCTGCGGCGGCTTGATGCCCAACGGTGACAGACGGCAGCCGCATCACTAGAAGTGTTGCGGGACGGCAAGGCCGGCCTCGGCCGCTGCGCGCGGCGATCTGCACGCGGGTCCATCGCGAGCCGCTGTCGGGGCACGGGCGGCAGCGGCGTGCGATCTCAGTCAGCGACGCGGCAGTCTACCCAAGAGGAGCGTGCGACTGCCAGTCGATCGGGAGGGAGGCCACGTGGCCATTGACAGCCCGAGGCTCCGTGCAGGCCGGTACGTTCCTGTCGGCATGTGCAGGACACCAAACAGCCG
Source organism: Chloroflexota bacterium (assembly GCA_021789355.1). Next base: position 4,558 of record JAJYJR010000455.1, read on the forward strand.
GACCGTTGGGAATGTCGGAGCCTGCTTGGCTGGGCAGCCATCCGTGCCCGGTTCCACGGTCTCCCAACACTGCAAGCGATGCGGCGGCCCGCGTGACCCGTGCGAGACGCGTTCCAGCTCACCCGGCATCGGGCACGGGCACGATGGGGTCCGCCTCCCACCAGCAGCCTACCGGAGTCGGCGTGCCACATCTCGTCGGCATCTCGGTCAGTCGTACAGGCGCTCGAGGTGCCACGTGCCATCGACCCCATCGCGGTAGACGAGCGCAAGGAGCCGCTGCCCGGCAATCTTGTAGTAGTCGCGACGGATCGGCCGACGCCACCACGCCTCCTCGACCCGCCAGCGGTTGCAGACCTCGACCTGCTCGCGGCGGCCATTCCATGCGAATGCGACAAGCCCGCCCTCGGCGTCGAGATCGACGGTGATCGTCGGATGCTCCTCGAGCAGGCGCGTCATCACGGCGCCTCGGACTGGGGCACCGTCGCTCGGGGGGGCAGAGGCAACGGCACCGTCGTTCGCGGCGCCTCGGACTGGGGCACCGTCGCTCGGGGGGGCAGAGGCAACGGCACCGTCGTTCGCGGCGCCTCGGACTGGGGCACCGTCGCTCGGGGGGGCAGAGGCAACGGCACCGTCGTTCGCGGCGCCTCGGACTGGGGCACCGTCGCTCGGGGGGGCAGAGGCAACGGCACCGTCGTTCGCGGCGCC
>JAJYJR010000456.1 GCA_021789355.1 Chloroflexota bacterium
GGTGGTGGACCTCCACGACGTGCTCGGGCTGCCGAAGAACGTGCTGGTGGGCACGAGGCTCGACGCGCCGCGCTTCTGGGACCTGATGGTGGGGGCGATCGCGAGCTACGGGGGTTGACGCTCTACGCGGACGGCAACGGGGAGGTGGGCCACATGGAGCGGCACCGGGTGATCCTGGACTGCGATCCCGGGCTGGACGACGCGTTCGCGATTCTGCTCGCCGCCGCCTCGTCCGCGATCGACCTCCTTGCGATCACGACGGTGGCCGGCAATCACACGGTGGATCGCATGACCCTGAACGCGCGCAGGATCTGCACCGTTGCCGGCATCAGGAACGTCCCGATCGCCCAGGGCTGCGACCGCCCGCTCGTGCGCCGGCAGATCGTCGGCAGCGACATCCACGGGGAGTCCGGGCTCGACGGCCCCACCTTCGGACCGCCAACCGTGCCGGCGGAGCCGCGCCACGCCGTCGACCTGATCGTCGAGCTGCTCATGGCGTCGGGCGGCGACATCACGCTCGTGCCGATCGGGCCGCTGACCAACATCGCGACCGCCATGCGGCGGGAGCCGCGCATCGTGCCGAAGATCCGTCACATCTCGCTGATGGGCGGTGCGTGGGGGCTCGGCAACCGCACTCCAGCAGCCGAGTTCAACATCCTGGTCGACCCCGAGGCCGCCCGGATCGTCTTCGAGAGCGGCGTCCCCATCACGATGTGCGGGCTGGAGCTGACGCACCAGGTGGTCGCCACCCCCGAGATCATCGAGCGGATCGTGGACGTCGGCACCCCGGTGGGGGACATGGCGGCCGCGATGCTGCGGTTCTATGCGTCGACCACGACCCGTCGCAGGCGGTCCTTCGGGCCCGCCCTGCACGACCCGACCGCCGTCGCATGGGTGATCGACCCGACCCTGTTCGATGCGGAGCCGATGCACGTGGACGTGGAAACGCACGCCGAGTTCTCCTACGGGCGCACACTCGTCGATGTCGACGACGTGCTGGGGTTGCCGAAGAACGCGATCGTGCCGACGAGGATCGATGCGGGCCGCTTCTGGGAGCTGCTGATCGGCGCGCTCGCGAGCTACGGCGGCTGATCGTGGCGACGGCGGCCGGATGTCGGGCGTCGCGCACAGAGTCGTCGGGACAGCGGAGGCGATCGCGTGGATGACCTGCTGATCGAACACGGCCGGGTCGTCTCGGTGCTCACCGGCGAGGTGTTCGCCGCGGACGTGACGGTCGCCGGCGACACCATCAGCGGGGTGCTGCCGCCGGGAACGGCGCGCGCCGCCCGGGAGCGGATCGACGCCACTGGCCTGTTCGTGGTGCCCGGGTTCGTGGACGCGCACATGCACGTGGAGAGCTCCTTCCTGGTCCCGGAGACGTTCGCGGAGCTCGCGCTGCCGCACGGGACGACCACGGTGCTGGCGGACCCCCACGAGATCGTCAACGTCGTGGGCGCGGACGGTCTGCGGTGGCTCGCGAGTGCCGGCCGGCGCACGCCGATGACGATGCTGTTCGGCGTCCCATCGTGCGTCCCGTCACTGCCTGGCTTCGAGACCGCCGGGGCGGAGCTCGACGCTGCCGATGTGGCCGCGCTCCTGGAGGAGCCCGGGGTGGTGGGGCTGGGCGAGGTGATGGACTACCGTGCGGTGCTCGCCGGGGACGGGCGCATGACGGAGATCGTCGGTGTCGCCCGCGATCGGGGAGCGATCGTCGACGGCCATTGCCCGGGGCTCTCGGGCGCCGATCTCTCCAGGTACCTGGCGGCCGGCATCGACTCCGACCACACGAAGAACGCGCCTGCGGTCGCCCTCGAGAAGGCGCGGCTGGGGATGCATCTGCAGCTCCAGGAGAAGTCGATCTCTCCCGAGTTGATGCGGGACCTTCTGGCGGTTCCGCTGCGGCCGCCCTTCTCGCTGGTGACAGATGACGTTGCAGCCGATGCCATGGTGGCGAGCGGCCACCTGGACCATGTCGCGCGTCGCGCGGTGGAGGAGGGGCTTCCACCGCTCGAGGCGCTGCGAGCGATCACCGTCGTCCCCGCCCAGCGGCTGAGACTCCACGACCGAGGCACCGTCACGCCGGGACGCCGGGCGGACCTCGCGCTGCTCGCGGACCTGGGCTCGTTCCGCCCGTCCACCGTGATCGCCGGCGGGAAGGTCGTGGCCCGCGGCGGCGTTGCCGTGTGGGGAGCCCGGCCGCGTGACCCGTCCCCGTTCCACGATTCGGTGCGACTCCTGCCGCCGGACGCCGGGGAACTCGTCTGGCGGCCGGGCGGTCCGGACGGGACGCGACGCGCGCTCGCGATCCGCGTGAACGGCGTCGACACGTCGACCGTCGCGGACACGATCCAGGTGGACGTGAGGGACGGCAGAGCGCTGCTACCGCCTGGGGCCGCCACGCTCGCCGTCTTTCACCGGCACGGGCGCAGCGCCGATCGCGCCATGGCGCCGGTCGTCGGCATGGCGCTGGAGGAGGGCGCGGCCGCAACGACCTACGCGCATGACAGCCACAACCTGCTCGTGCTGGGAACGTCGCCCGAGTCGATGGCGACCGCGGTCGCCGCGGTGATCGCCTCCGGCGGCGGGGTGGCCGTCGCGCGAGCGGGGCGCATCGCGGCGCTCCTGAGCCTGCCGGTTGCAGGGCTGATGTCCGAGGCGCCCGGAGTGCAGGTGGCCGCCGAGGCTGCCGCGGTGCGCGAGGCGCTCCATGCCTGGGGCTACCGGCATGCGAACGCGTTCATGAGCCTGGCAACGCTGTCGCTCCTGGTCAGCCCGGCCCTGAAGTTGACTGACCGTGGGCTCGTCGACGTGGAGCGTCGGGCCTGGGCGACGGTGCCGCCGGAGACCATTCCGCCGGCAGACACTGGACCCGCAGGGACGGGAGGACGATCGTGATCCGCCTGCTCATCGACACCGACACGGCATCGGACGACGCCGTCGCGCTGATCATGGCGCTGCGCACCCCGGGCGTCTCGGTGGAGGCGATCACGGTGGTCGCTGGCAACGTGCCGCTCGACCAGGGGGTGCAGAACGCGCTCTACACGGTGGAGCTGTGCGGGAGTCGGGTGCCCGTCTACGCAGGGATGGCGAAGCCGCTGACGCGGCCGCTGGAGACCGCGCAGGACGTGCACGGCACCGATGGCCTGGGCGACATCGGGCTGCCCGTGCGCGGGCGGACGCCGGCCCCCGGTGACGCGATCGGCGTCCTGCTGCACGCGGTGGACGCGGAACCGGGCGAGCTCACGCTCGTGACGCTCGGACCGCTCACGAACGTGGCGATGGCGATCCTGCGCGATCCGGCGTTCCCGTCGAAGGTGCGGCGCTGCGTCACGATGGGGGGAACCGGGATCCTGCCCGGCAACGTCACGCCGCTCGCCGAGTACAACATCTGGGTCGACCCGGAGGCCGCCGAGATCGTCTTCCAGTCGGGCATCCCGCTCACCATGGTCGGCTGGGACATCTCGCGCCTGTACGCGACGATCGGCCCTGACGAGATGCGCCGGATGGAGGCGGTGGACACCGACCTCGCGCGCTTCTGCGTGGCGATCCAGCGCCGGCTCCTGGAGTACTGCCTGACCCAGACGAAGCTTGACGGGTTCGACCTGCCCGACCCGATCGCGATGGCGGTCGCCCTCGACCCGGCTGTGGCGACGCGCGTCGGCCGTCGGTTCGTCGCCGTCGAGACGGGTGGTTCCTGGGGCCGTGGGCAGACGATGGTCGACGAACTCCAGGTCACGGGCCGGGCCCCGAACGTGGACGTGGTCCGCGAAGCGTCGCGGGAGCGCTTCCTGGAGCTACTCCACACGTCCATCGGAGCCTGAGCCCGCTGGGCCGCGGCTCAGCCCTCGAACCGCTCGACGCCAGAGAGACTCCGCACGAGCTCGAGGTACGCGGGGATGGTCAGGCGGGGCCGCGACGCGGATAGCACCTCCCTCGCACCCGCCGCGCCGTCGGCGAGGAGGTCGACGACGGTCGCGACGAGGGCCTTCGTGGGGTCGATGTACGCCGCCTGCTCGTCCACGACGTGGAACGAGGCACCGTGAATGGTCCCGCCGAACCCGCCTGTGCTCGGATGGATGAGCGGCATGACCTGGGAGAGATCGCCTGCGTCCGTGGACGCGGCGATGGGCGGCCGCTCGGCCCACCCTTCACCCCCCACGATCGCCCGCGCCTGCGCCGCGAACCGCCGGGCGAGCTCCTCGTTCTCGACCAGTGGCAGGTAGCCGGGGAGCGTCTCGATCTCCACGGCCGCCCCGATCGCCATGGCTGCTCCCCGCAGGCTTCGATCCACCTTGACCACCGCGTCGCGCATCGCCTCGAGTGTGAGGCCGCGCACCTGCGTCTCGAGCCACGCCTCGGCGGGCACGACGTTCACCGCCTCGCCTCCGCGCGTGAGGATGGAATGGACGCGAACATGGTCCTCGTCCCGGAACGTCTCGCGCTGCATCCCGATCGCCGTGAGCGCGAGGGAGCCGGCGTGGAGCGCGTTGACCCCCTCCTCGGGCGCCGCCGCCGCGTGCGCGGCGCGGCCGATGAACCGCGTGCGCTTCACCACGAATCCCGTGCTCCCGGCAGGGATCGAAAGGCGCCGATCCTCCGGCGTCGACGAGGCATGGATCAGCATCGCCATGTCGACGTCGTCGAAGACGCCGAGACGCAGGAGCTCCGGCTTGCCGCCGAGGAACTCGATCCGGTCGGCTTGCGCCTGCTCGCTGCGCCACGCGAGGTCGACGTACTCCTCGGCGGGCACGGCGATGAACGCCACGCGACCCGCGAGGGCGCCCTCGATGCCCGCGGACCGCAGTGCGGCCGCAACGCCGAGCATCTGGGCTACCTGGGCGTGATGGCCGCAGGCGTGCGCGATGCCGGTCGCCTGGTCCGCGGCCGGATGGTCTGGAACGGGCAGGCCGTCGAGCTCGCCGAGGATCGCAACCGTCGGGCCGCGGGTGCCGAGATCCAGGTCGGCCCGTACGCCCGTGATCGCCAGCCCCTCGCGGGGCTCGAGCCCGAGCGCGCGCATCCGCCCCGCGACCAGCGCCGCGGTCTGGAACTCCCGGAAGCCGATCTCGGGATGGGCCCAGATGGAATGTGCGGTCGCGACGATGTCGCCGCGGCACGCGTCGACCGCCACGACGGCGCGCGAGATCAAGCTCTCCGTGGTGTCCATCGGCCGATCGTAGCAGCAGTGGCAGTGCCCTTCGTGCGCCGCTCTCGAGCGGAGCGGGCGACCGGCGCAGGCCGTCAGACCTT
>JAJYJR010000457.1 GCA_021789355.1 Chloroflexota bacterium
ACGTCGTCGTAGGGCGCGAAGTAGGTGACGTCGGTGATGGTCACCGGCACGGCTCGGCCCTCCGCTCGACGACCGTCCCGGTCGGAGTGAGGAACGTCAGCTTCCCCCGGTAGGCCCGGTGGAAGTGGCACACCGGATGCCCGCTGCGCATCTCGTTCGCGGACAGGCCGCAACGGCGCAGGCTCCCCACCCGACCGATCCGCACGTCGCAGGTCACGACCAGCCCCTCCACCATGACCATAGCCAGTGCGCCTGCGGCAGGCTGATCAGCACGAACACGGCGAACGCCGTCAGCGCCCAGTCGTGATCCGGGAACGCGATGCGTGCCAATCGCATGCCCGCCAGGGCGGCTACCAGCGACGCCCCGACCGTCAGCAGCGCCCCGGCCAGCAGTCGCGAGCGCAGCGCGTCGTTCTCCGGGTCGATCCGCCACAGCGACCACTGGAGCCAGGTGGCTCGGAGGTCGATCAGCCACAGGACGATGAGCACGGCCGACACCACGTCGAGCGGCTGGAACGTCAGTGATGCGCCTCCCTCTGGACCTGCGTGGCGCGCCGGTAGGACGCGAGCACCCGCTCCGAGCGACGGCTGGTGGCGATGGCATGCGCCGTCGCAGAGCGAGCCACGACCACCGCCTGCTCCGAGGCGACACGCGCCTCGATGGCCCGGTGCCGTCGACGTTCCGAGGCGGCGTGGTCGCGATGCAGCGTCTCGGCCATGCGCCCGATGGGCGCCCATCCCAGCATCACGCGCACCGCCTCCGTCAGCCTATGATCCACCGCCGGCCCCCTCGCGCAGGCTCGCACTGATGCCGTCGAGCGTGCGCTGAAACGCGTCATCACGCGTCTCGCTGACCGCCGCCATCTTGTCCACCACGCCGGTCAGCCGGACCAGCGCGTCGGTGTTGCGCTCGACCTGCGTGTCCGCCGTCTGGCGCATCCGCACCTGATCGTCGTAGAGCGCTCGCACCAGCACGTCGCCGCGAAGGAACGCTCCGAGGAAGCCGGTCATGGCGGCGATGAACAGCACCGCCCAGGGGTCAAGCCCAGTCGGCAGGGGGAGCGTCAGTGATGACTCCGCGCCGGATAGATCCCAACTAGCGTCCCCGGAGCGGGAGACTCGGGGCGCGTCTCGACGACCTCCCCGCCCAGATCGGTGAAGACGTCGACAGCCTTCGTCTTGCGCCACTCACGCGCTGGCATCTGATGCTCCAATACTGCGGCGGCCACCTGCGCCACCTGCGCGTCCGACAGCGGTGCACGGGCCACAGCGTCGAGGATGCGGCGGGTGAGCTTGTCGTCGCGCTTGCGCTGCGCCAGCTCCATGTCGTGCCGCACCCGACGGGCGATGCGCCGGTCGTTGCGATGGCCCTTGCTCACGACTGCTCCTCCGCGACCACAAGCTCGCGCCACGACTCGATCTGCCCATCGGACGCGTGGAGCTGCACGACGATGCCATCCTCGGTCGGAGCGACCCCGACGTATCCGCCGCGGGGATGCCGATGGGTAAGGTAGTGATCGACCGCCAGTAGCACCGAACGCCGCAGCATGCCGTCTCCGCTTCGCGCCCCCGCGACCGTCGCCTCATGCTGCCTGCCATCGGGGAGGATGCTACGCTGCACGATCCTCACGACTCGCGCTCCCCCATCGGTTCCTCGGCGACGATCAGGTGCCGGACCTGCGCTCGTCCCATCTTGAGCTGCGTCAGCTCCAGCGCGTCCTGCTGCGCCTGCCGGGGGCCGTCGCCCTCGCGCTGCCAGTGGACGCGCAGGTCGACCCGGCGCTGGAACCCCGCTCCGCACTCGATGCACACGTACCGCGGCGGAGTCACCACCCGGCCAGCCCCGCCACGTTGGTCGCCGCGCCGACGATCCCCGCCGTCGCCACCATCAGCAGCCCGACCCGGCCCCAGCCGCGCTCGGCCGTGGGGCGGCGGAGGTACAGCCAGAGCAGCCCCAGCGCGAACAGGACTACGGTGCCCTTCACGAGCAGCAGTCCCAACGGGCCATCCTGCGCGTACGCCGCGGCCATCAGCGGGTTGCCCTCGTGCCCCGCGGTCGCGTAGCGGAAGGCGAGCAGGGCCGTGGCGAGGTCCATGCCCTGCCCGGCCAGCGCCAGCCAGACGTCGTGCCACAGCCCGTGGAAGGCGCGCGTCCTCACGACAGGTACGGCTGGATGACCCATATCCCGTACAGCGCGAGCACGAACACGCCGAGCACCACCAGCAGCAGCACCCAGAACGGCGCGTCCGGCTCCTCGTACGGCCTCGCGTCCCGCCGCCTCACCGCACTCGCCTTCCGTCCGCTCGCTGACCGAAGGGCAGCGCCCACGTATAGCCGCAGCGGCAGGTCCAGCACATGTGCCGGTCGCCGTGGTCCACCGCGATGACCTCTGCCTCGGGCGGGCACGGCTTCTGCCCGGCCTTGATGCCCCACGTCGGCGGGCTCGGCGGCCAGTCGATAGCCTTCCCCTTGTCGGGCAGGTAGACCATCTCGTGCAGTTCGGGTCTCGCCCACTGCAGTCGGTCCGATCCGCACGCCAGACACCGCTTGCCCCTCACCGCAGCTCTCCCCGCAGCGCCCGGTCGATCCACGACCCCTGCGGCACGCCGGTCCGCCAGTAGCTGCGCCGCATGCGTGCGCGCTCGGCTGGGGTCGTCACGGTCCCCGGCGTGGTCGTCTGGTGCTCCGCCAACCTCCGCAGCAGCGCCGACTCCCGCGGCACCTCTCGCTGCTCGTCCATCGTCGCTCTCCCTCGCTGCAGGGGCGGCGGAAGCGGACCCCTCGTGGCGGGCCTCGGCCCCAGCGTTCGGGCTCCGACCCCTCGTGGCGGGCCCGCTTCCTCGAACCGCCGAGGGGACTCTATACCCTCCGCCGTGAGTCTGTCAATGGGTACCTTGCCCGGCGCCATATAGCTGTCGGTCAGGGGATCGTGCCAGATCGGATAGACCGCATGCACCCGACTAGGCCAGAACCCGCATACCGGACATGGCACCTCGGTCATCAGCATCGAGCAGTTCGGGCATGTGGGCCCTTGCGGCAGCCTCACAGCCAGTCGTCCTTGTGGGCGTGCCAGATCAGGATGCCGAGGAACAGCGCCACGACCACCGCCATGACGAGCCAGAACAGCACTCAGCCATCCTCGGTCAGCGCGTCTCGTTCCACGCCACGAGCACCAGCGTGATCGCGAGGATGATGGCGGCCGCCGTCAGCGCCCACGACACCAGCGCGGCGTACCCCAGCGGCGTCATGCTCTCCCCTCCGTCTGCCCCTCGACCTGCAGCGCCAGCGCCGCGTTGTGCAGCGCCTCGTCGAGCCCCTGATACGACTCGCCCCGCCAGTAGTGCGGCATCCTCGTCGCCTGCTCCGTTCGCTCCTGATTGAGCGGGCTGCTCGGCGCGTACCGGACGAACCGCTGCGCGGCCATGACGAACGTCGCGTCGAATGCGTCCGGCGGGTAGATCGTGGCGACCCACTTGCCGTCCGCCTCACGCTGCAGGTGGAGCGGCCAGTCCGCGTCGGCGACGTGCAGGGTCGTCCAGCGCCCGATGGCCGACATGAACGCGTCGGCCTGCTCGGACGTGGCCCGCTGTCGGGCTAGCGCCTCGCGGTGCGCCCGCGTCCGCCAGTGGCTCGGCCAGCTCGCGAACTCCGAGCCGGGGCAGACCGGACACGTCAGCGCGAGTGCTAGCGTCCGCTTCACGCGACCCCCGGCGGCTTGGGGTACTCGGCGGGAGCCTTCGTCCCGCAGTAGGGGCAGGGGCGCTCGGGCTGCCAGACGAAGCCCCGGCCGCAGCGCGCGTTCGTGCAGTTGTAGATGCCGTAGATCCAGTCGGTCACGCCCTCGCCGATGGCGTCCGGCTCGTAGAACGCCAGCAGCAGGGCGTCGGCGCGGTCGGGGGATCGCCCGATGCGCTTGCGCGTCTCCTCCTTGCGCTCGACCTTGACCCGCCCCGCCGAGTCCTGCGCGTACTTGGGGGCGATGAGCTGGCCGATCGTGGCGTCGTCGACCGCCCGCAGGTCCCACGTCAGGGTGCGCGAGTTGTCGCGGCCGACCGTCCACCAGATCTCGTCGCGCAGCTTCACGAAGCGGCTCGGGTCGCGCGGCGCGTCGGCCACGTTCACGCCCACCACCTCGCAGGCGTGGGCGCCCTGCTCGCGCAGCTCCTCTAGGCGGCCGACCACGCCCCAGCCGATCCCGATGACGTCCACCTTGACCCGCCGCGCGCCGGTCTGCCGGATGGCGTCCACGACGTGTCCGGTGGCCTGCGGCCAGTCCGGCGTCTGGCCGTGCCACAGCAGCTCGGCCCGCGCGCCGCGGCGGTGGTAGATGACCGTCTCGTCCCCGCCCGCGCCCACGTCCACGCCCAGCTCGTTCGGCTCCTCGGCCGCCCACTGCTCGGCCTGCGCCTCACTGTCCGGCTCGCGCTGACACGCCTTCGCCCACGACAGCAGCACCACCGAGTCGGTGGACTCCTCGGGGAAGCGTCCCAGCACGAGCGAGTCCCACAGCGGGCTCTGCTCCGTCCAGTCGGCCCGCTTCTCGTCGACCCACGTGCGCGACACGAGCTGCGCCCGCACGTCCTCCGCTACCTCCTCGCCGGTGAAGGCGGGGGTGTCGAACGCGCCGATCCCGATCACGTTCCAGCCGCTGCCCGGCTTGCACACCGTCGCGAAGCGGCTGGCTGCGTCGATGGGGTTGCCGATGGCGAGGATGCGGCTGTCCTCGTTCGCCACGAGCCCGTCGGCCATATCCCACAGGCTGGCCGGAACGCCGGACGCCTCGTCAATGATGACCAGCACGTAGCGCGCGTGGATGCCGGAGATGGCCTCGGCGTTGTACTCGGACGGCTTGCGTCCGAAGCCCACCATCTCGTCGTCGATCCACCACTCGGTCTGGTTCACGCGGCCGACGAGCCTGCCCTTGGCGTGGGCGCGGTTGATCTCCCGCCAGAGGATCGCGCGCACCTGCGCGAAGGACGTGGCCGTGGATACCACGAATGCCTGCCCGGACGGGTGAGACTCCAGCCACCACGCGGCGATCCGCGCCGCCGTCCAGCTCTTGCCCGAAGCGAAGCCCGCGTGGACCGCCGTGCGTCGGTGGTCCCTGACGCTGAGCGCGATGTCGCGCTGCTTGCTCCACATGCGCTCGGTCAGGCGCGTCTCGACCCAGCCCACCGGGTCGGCCTGCCAGCCGATGCGCGAGTCCTCCACCCGCGCTCGGGACCGGCTGCGCGCGATGGC
>JAJYJR010000458.1 GCA_021789355.1 Chloroflexota bacterium
AGGTACGGCTCCAGGAGCGGATGCAGGTAGGTGATCTTCTCCTCGCCGTGCTTGCGGCGGATGTAGGCCGGGATGTTGTCCATCGGGCCCGGGCGGTAGAGCGCGACCATCGCCGCCAGGTCGTATACGGAGGTCGGGCGCAGCTCGCGGATGTAGCGGCGCATGCCCGCCGACTCGAGCTGGAACACGCCCGTCGTCTCGCCTGACGCGAGCAGATCGAACGTCTTCGCGTCGGCGAGGGGGATGCGGTCCAGGTCGATCTCGACGCCGCGGTGGCGCCGGATCATGTCCACCGCGTGTCGCAGGATGGTCAGGTTCGAGAGCCCCAGGAAGTCGAACTTCAGCAGCCCCAACGCGTCGACGCCGTGCATCTCGTACTGCGTCATGAGCGCCTCGGAGTTGGTCGCCTTCTGCAGCGGCATGATCTCCGTGAGTGGCTCCCGGCTGATCACCACGCCGGCCGCGTGGGTGGAGGCGTTGCGGGCCACCCCCTCGACCTGCTTCGCGAGCTCGACCAGCTTGTGGACCTGCGGGTCGCCCTCGTACAGCGACCGCAGCTCGGGGGCCTGCTCGATGGCTTCTTCGAGCCTGATGCCGAGCTGGTTGGGGACGGCCTTGGCGATGCGGTCGACGTCGCCGTAGGGCATGCCGAGCACGCGCCCCACGTCCCGCAGGGCGGCGCGCGCCAGCATCGTGCCGAACGTGATGATCTGCGCAACGCGGTCCGAGCCGTACTTGTGCGTGACGTAGTTGATGACCTCGTCCCGGCGGGCGTCCTCGAAGTCCATGTCGATGTCGGGCATCGTCACGCGGTCGGGGTTCAGGAAGCGCTCGAACGGCAGTTCGTAGTGGATCGGGTCGACCGGCGTGATGCCGAGCGTGTGCGTCACGATCGAGCCGGGCGCGCTCCCCCGGCACGTGGTCGCGATCCCCTGCTCCCGGGCGAAGCGCGTGAAGTCCGCGACGATCAGGAAGTAGCCCGCGTAGCCCATGCGGCAGATGACGTCCAGCTCGTAGTCGAGCCGATCGCGGATCTCCCGGGTGACCACCGGGTATCGCTCGCGGAGGCCGCGCTCGCACTCGACGCGCAGCCAGGATTCCACGGTGTGCCCGTCGGGGACCGGGAAGTCCGGCAGCCGCAGGCGACCGAACTCGAGGGTAAGATCCACCATCTCGGCGATCCGCCGCGTGTTCGCGAGCGCTTCGGGCACCTCGCCGAAGCGCGCCTCCATCTCCGCCGCGCTCTTGAGGTAGAACTCCTCGCTCTCGAACCGCATCCGGTTGGGCGTGTCCAGGTTCGATGCGGTGCCGATGCAGAGGAGCACGTCGTGCGCCTCGGCCTGCGTCCGCCGGACGTAGTGGAGGTCGTTGGTCGCGACCAGGGGCAGTCCCATCTCCGGGGCGAGCCGCAGCAGCTGCTCGTTGAGGCGGCGCTGCAGCGGGATCCCGTGGTCCTGCATCTCCAGGTAGAAGTTGCCGGGCCCGAAGATGTCGCCGTAGGCACCGGCCAGGCGGCGCGCGCCCTCCCAGTCGTCGACCTCCAGTGCCTTGGGGATCTCGCCGCCGAGGCAGGCCGACATCCCGATCAGGCCCTCGGCGTGCTGGGCCAGGTACTCACGATCGATGCGTGGCTTGTAGTAGTAGCCATCGAGGTGCGCGTCGGTGACGATGCGGCACAGGTTCTGGTAGCCGGTCCAGTTCTTCGCCAGCAGCACCAGGTGATACGGCTGCGCGTCCGCCTTCCCCTCGCGGTCCGTCATCGACCGGCGCGCCACGTATGTCTCGACGCCGATGATGGGCTTGATCCCGCGCTGGGTGGCGGCCTGGTAGAAGGCGACGGCGCCGTACAGCGCGCCGTGGTCGGTGATCGCCAGCGAGTCGAACCCGAGCGCCGACGCCTCCGAGACGAGGTCGTCGATCCGTCCGAGTCCGTCCAGCAGGCTGAACTCGGTGTGGACGTGGAGGTGGGTGAAGTCGTTGGGCGCGATGGTCATGAAAGGGGGCGCATGCGGGTCCCGGGCATGGTCCAAAGGATAGCCCGCAGGATGGCCGCGAGTGATCGACAGTGGTGCCCTGCCGTCGATCGGCGGCTGTCCGGGCTCGAGGGGCCGCGCTGGGTGGGCGGGAGCGCCCCGGCTCGAGGGGCCGCGCTGGGTGGACGGGAGCGCCCCGGCTCGAGGGGCCGCGCTGGGTGGACGGGAGCGCCCCGGCCAGGCGATCGCCGGTGCCTGTCTGCCTGACCAGTTTTCACGATGAGTGAACCGGCGACAGGGGCCAGCGCGTGGGCGCCCCGGGATGATCGCGGTGCTCGATCACCGGAAACGGTCCACGGAGCCAGCGTGAGCGTTTGCGCCGCCGACCCGCCCCTGGGGGCCGGTACTGCGCGATCGCGTCACCTGTCTGCCGACCAGCCGGGTGCCATCGCGGCCACAACCGTGGCGCGGCGACCGCGCCGTTCACTGATCGTCGAGATGCGCCCATCCCGCGCACCTTCCCGGGCTCCGCACAGACGACCCAGTCCGGCCTGCACGGCCGGCACGTCTTGCTTGCCGGGTTCGTCGCGCAGACCGCTTGCCGGGCTCGTCGCGCAGACCGCTTGCCGGGCTCGTCGCGCAGACCATCGGCGTGATCCGGCCGCACCAGAGCGGCCCCTCCGGGAGACCGTCGCATGGAGATCGCACAGCCGCCCGTGCTCCTGCCGATCACGGTCGAAGAGGGCCCTGCGCGCGGGTTGGCCTACCGGATCGAGGGCGAGCTCGTCCCGGTGCTGCCAGTGGTGCTGGACGGAAACCGGAGCGCCTTCTTCGAGCACCACATCGTGCTCTGGAAGGACCCGAACCTGCTCACCGGCATGCACCCCGATGGCCGGTGCGTTCAAGCGGGTGGTGGCCGGGATGCCGATCTTCATGACCAAGACGCAATCCCCGCGCGAGATCGCGTTCCCCCGCGACGATCCGGGACACATGGTGTCGCTCGACCTGCCGACAGGCCACTCGCTCTGCGTGCGCGAGCACCAGTTGCTGGCGGCGACCGGGGCATCGAGCCACGGCGGCGACCGGGGCATCGACGACACGTTCACCTGTGTGCGGGGAATCGGGAACATGCCGTTCGGCGGCACCGGGCTCATCATCGACCGCTTCCAGGCCGGCGGCGAGGAGGACCTGGCCTGGCTCCACAGCCACGGCAACGTCGCCGAGAAGGTGCTCGCGCCGGCGAGTCGGTCGAGGTCGAGGTCGAGGGTGGCGCGTGGGTGCACCGCGATGGCACGGTGTCGATGCAGCCCGCCGTCTACGGACCGACGACGGGGGTCTTCTGCGGGTCGGGCCAGCTGGTGTTCAACCGGTTCACCGGGCCGGGCCGGGCGGGGTGGGGATCCAGTCGGCGTACGTGCACCTGCCGACCGAAGACTGACTCCCGACGACCGCGGACGCCAGCCGACCGGCCGCCGCGCAGCCTGGCCGAGGGGACACCGCAGGCCAGCCGACCGGCCGCCGCGCAGCCTGGCCGAGGGGACGACCGCAGGCCAGCCGACTGGCCGCCGCGCAGCCTGGCCGAGGGGACACCGCAGGCCAGCCGACTGGCCGAGCCTACGACCGCGCACGCCAGCCGACTGGCCGCCGCGCAGCCTGGCCGAGGAGACACCACACGCCAGCCGACCGGCCGTAACGCAGCCTGGCCGAGCCGACGACCGCGCACGCCAGCCGACTGGCCGCCGCGGACGCCCGCTGTCCCGGCTCAGGCCCCTTCCTCCGCCGCGAGCGACGGCGGGATCTGCCGCGCCTCGTGCCGGATCACCAGCGCGACCGCGACCAGCACCAGGACCGCCCCACCGAGGAGGAAGGGCGTCAGCGGCTCGGCGAGGAGCGCCCAGCCGAGCACCAGCGCGATGACCGGGTTCACGTACGCGTACGTGGCCACCTGCGAGACCGGGGCGTGGGCGAGCAGCCACGTGTACGCGGTGAACGCCAGCAGCGACCCGAAGACGACCAGGTACCCGAGGGCCAGCCACGAGCGCGCTTCGGTGTGCGCCGGAAGGCCGCCGGGCTCGATGATGGCCGCCACGATCAGCAGCGCGACCCCGCCCGCCAGCATCTCGACCGCGGTCGAGACCAGCGGGTCCCGGGGCATCGGGACACGGCTCGACGCGAACGACCCTGCCGCCCAGGACGCGCACGCGACCACGAGCAGGACGGCCGCCCCGGGATCGACCGATCCCGCTTCTCCCTGCCAGGTGAGCACGGCCACGCCCGCGAACCCGAGCCCGACGCCGCCGAGCGTTCCGCGCGTCAGCCGCTCCCGGGTGAGTGCGCGGAACACTACGACCCAGAGCGGGATCGACGCCGCCACGAGGGCCGCCAGCGACGACGGCACGTGCTGCTCGGCGGTGTTGATGCCACCATTGCCGGCCGCCAGCAGCGCGATCCCGACCGCGCCCGCACCGAGCAGCTCGCGCCGCGGCACCGCGAAGCGACGGATACCGCCCCGGAGGGTCAGCACGGCGGCCAGGATCGTGCCCGCAACCACGAACCGGATGCCGCCGCTGAGCAGCGGTGGTAGACCCTCCACCATGACCCGGATGGCGAGGTAGGTAGAGCCCCAGACGACGTAGACGATCGCCAGGGCCGCCAGGACACGCCAGGCCGGTACGTCATGCGCGTCGACGGCCGGCAGCCGTCGGGTCAGGCCCCACCCTCCCGCGGAGGACCGGATGTCCCATCGGACGGCGCCTGGCTCGCGCCGCTGTGGCCCGCCGCGGCCAGCGCCGCGGCCGCTTCCGCGATCTGCGATGCCGAAGGAGTCGCCTCCTCGGCCGATCCGCCCGCCATCAGCAACCCGACTCGCCCCCGGTCCGCCGCGGCGCCCGGGATGATCTCCACGATGCGTCCCTGGTAGATCACGGCGATCGTGTCGGAGAGCGAGAAGATCTCGTCGAGCTCGCTGGAGATCAGCAGGATGGCCAGTCCCTCGTCCCGCTTCTGGATCAGCTCGCGGTGGATGAACTCGGTCGCGCCCACGTCGAGGCCGCGGGTCGGTTCGGCCGCCACCAGCACCTTCGGATGCTCGGCCAGCTCACGCGCGACGACCACCTTCTGCTGGTTGCCGCCGGACAGTGACGAGGCAGGTGCGTCCGGGTCCGGGGGCCGGATGTCGAACTGGCGGATCAGGCTGTCGGCGCGCTCCTCGACCGCCGCCGAGTCGCGCTGCCCGCGGACCGCGAACGGCGGCCGCGAC
>JAJYJR010000459.1 GCA_021789355.1 Chloroflexota bacterium
CGCTCTCCGAAGCTCGCCCGCCTGCGCCGCAGGTTCGATCTCGTGCTCGGCGCGGGGTTGGCGCTGGCGACTGCGGCCTTCGCGATCTTCGCCTGGGTCGTGGCCGTCGGTCCGCCGCCTAACGACCTGGGCGTGGCCCACCCGGCTCCCGACACCTGGGTCGTGGCCTCCGTACCGATCGGCGGGCCGGTCTGGAACGCCGGCGTGCGCCCGGGCATGGAGGTGATCGGCGTCGGGCCAGCGGGAGCGGATCCCGCCGTCACCTGGGACAGCCTCCTCGTGACCGACGGAACGATCCGGATCGGCATCTCGCGTCTACCGCTCCCGCCGAGCGGCGATCTCGCGATCCTGTCCGGGCTCGCGTTGCTCCTGGCGGCGGTGGCCGCCTTCCGCCTTCCGAACGTGGCCTGGCTCCTCGCGCTCGGCTCGCTCTCGGTGACCACGCTGAACGTCACGCTGCTGTTCGACCCGCCGATCGACCTGGCGCTACTCCTGGCCGGCCCGGTTACCGGGGCCCTCTACGCATCCGATCGGCGCAGGCGGCTGCACCCGCGAGTGGCAGTCCTCGCGGGAGCCGTGGTGGCGGTCGTGCTGGCCGCGTGGGGCGTTGCGTACCTGGGCCGCCTGGAGGACTGGCGGACCCTGCCGTGGCCCTCGGTGCTCGCCATGGCAGGGATGACGTCGCTCGGAGTCGCGGGTGTCGTGCACGCGGCGTGGCGCCGCGCGCACGCTCGCCAGCACGCGTCGAGCCTTACGGCCGGCACGAGCCTGGCACTGCTCGCCGATGAGCTGGTGCCCGGCCGGGCGCGGACGCGGCTCTCGGCGATCGAGCGCGAGCGGGCCCGCCTGGCGGACGACCTGCACGCCGACGTGCTGCCCGACCTGTCGGCGGTGATCCGCGAGATCGAGGCGGGCGCGGCGCCGGAGGATGCCGCCCGGCGCCTGCGCGGCATCGCCGCCGAGCTGCGCGACCTGATGAGCGAGCGCCGCCTGGCCGTCCTCGAGGAGCTCGGGCTGGTGCGCGCCCTCGAGTGGCTGGCCGAACGGGTCCAGGAGCGCACCGGGGTGCCGGTCGAGCTCGACGTGGTGGGGGGCTCCCACGACGATCCGGAGACGCGCCCGCCTCGCGAGGTGGAGCTGGCGGTCTACCGCGTCGCACAGCAATCGCTCGACAACGCGCTCCTGCACGCCGGGCCACGAACGGTGCGTGTGCGTATTGACGTGGACGCGACCCATGTAGCGCTCGAGCTCGGCGACGACGGGGTGGGCATGCCCGCCGGTGCGGAGGATCGCGCGCTCCGGGCGGGGCATCTCGGTCTGGCCGACATGCGGCAGCGGGCGGCCGCGATCGGGGCCGCCTTCTCGATCAGTCCGCGCGCCGGCGGTGGCACCCTGGTGGCGGTCCGATGGCCGCAGTGATCGCTGTCGCCATCGTCGACGACCACCCGGCCACGGCCGCCGGCCTCGCGGCGCTCCTGGCCCGAGAGCCCGACCTGGCTGTGGTCGGCACGGCGGGATCACTGGCCGAGGCGATCGAGCTGCTGGAGCACCAGACACCGGACGTCGCCCTCGTGGACATCCAGATGGGGGGCCAGCCGGCCGGGTTCGAGATCCTCCGTCGCTTCGCTCGGCCGGGTGGACCCGCCGTCATCCTCTTCAGCTCCTACGACTACCCGGGGTTCCACGCCCGCGCCATCGAGCTCGGCGCACGCGGCTACCTGGCGAAGGCCGCACCGCTCGCGGAGATCGTCGCGGCGATCCGGGCGGTGGCGGCCGGTGGCACAGCCTTCAGCGCTGCGGCCATCGAAGACGCGCGGCAGGCCCCGCGCCCGCCCTCGGAGCGGGAGCTGCAGGTCATCAGGCTCCTTGCCGCGGGCAACTCCAACGACGAGATCGGGGCCCGCCTGGGTCTCACCGAGAAGTCGGTCGAGAGCCACCTGCGGCGGCTGTTCGGGCGCTACGGGGTCGCGACGCGGACTGAGCTCTCGCTGCTGGCCGTGCGTCAGGGATGGATCGAGGCGGGGACGTAGCCGAGGCGCCGCCGAGGACTTGCGGCAGAGCGCGCACATCGGAGCCCACCCCTACGGGACGAGGACGCCAACATCCCACGTCGCATCCAGGGCTTTGACTGTCACCCTGCGTTCCGGCCCTCGCAATCCTTGCCTCCATCCCGCAGAGGCAAGCTGTTACGGCGCCCCTGCCTGAATCGGCCCCGTTCACCTTGTTGGTGGGTCTGGCGTTTGGCCGGGGTCGCTCTGGGAGGGGCGCGACCAGACGTCGCGGCCCGAGCCGCAGTGTGCCGGGCCCTCGGCGGGAGGAGCCCGCTGCCTCTGCATGCTGGTCCCTTGATGCCAACGCCGCGCCGCGTGACGGGCGAGGTCGGCCGCGCGCTCGTGCGCGTTGGCGAGGTATCCCGCTATGCCGGCTGCGGCATTCCGCGCTCGCGCTTCGGACGTGCCCCGTCGCACGATCTCAATCGTCGCCCGACGAGCACGCCACAACGGCAGCCGGAGGGCGCGGCGAGTGGAAGCGAGGGAGGATGTGAACATGACGGCCCGAGCACGAGCAGTGTCAGCCCTGTTGGTGATCCTGGGATTGCCGTCAGCGGCGGACCGGCAATCGCGGCGACACCGGTGAGCGACCCGCCCGCGAAGGTGGACATTACGGCGACGGCGGACGGACAGCACTTCATCCACGACACGGCCGAACGGTTCACGAAGTCCGGGTATCCCACCGATCCCGCCACTCTCGCCGCCTACCGCTTGGCGGACGACGCCGTTGTCGTCGCGCCGCGCGCGAGCGTCGTGGCCGACGAGCGAGCGTCTGGTGGCGGTACTCACGTGAGTGTCTCGCTGGCACCAGGAAACCGCAGCGAGCCACAGAACGGCTCAATTTCACCCATGGTGATCGGCTGGCAGAGGAGCGGCGGAGGCTGCTATGGGTCGCTCTATCGCGGCGCGAGCCACATGGACACCTGCTCGACCCTCTACTGGATGGCTGACGACGGTGACTCCGCCAACAACTACTGGCGGGCCGACCTCACCTCCACGATGTTCGCGGCCGGCCAAACGTTGTCTTGGGGCTGGATCGCCGCGGACCAAGATGCGGGCCCGTAGATGTACTTCGCGGGCGCCAACTCTTGGTCTCCCGCCCAGGATCTCAACCTGTCCTGCCAGACCGTCGGCCTCAGCGTGACGGTGCTCGGCATCGGCGGCGGCTTCAGCACCATGGCCTGCGAGTCGTGGGACATCTCGAAGTCCGCCGGCACGGCCCTCGGGTACTTCAAGAACCAGTGGTCGTGGGGGTCCTTCCTGCCAGGGAAGAACATCGATCGGCAGGTCGCGCTCGAGATCGCGACGTCGAGCGCGCAGTCGGGCGGCAACGTCACCTTCGGCTCTAGCTGGGACTTCGCGGCCTATTGAGCACCCTGGAACAGGGCGAGAGGGTGGGAGAGCGTACCGCCTCGCCCTGTTCCACCTCTTCGAAGCGAGGATCATGACGCCATGCACGCGCGAGCGATCGGGCTTCTGTCCTGCGCCTGGCTGATCGTCGGTTGCGGGTCTGTGCAGCCGACGGCCGTGTCGACGCCCGCCTCGACGCCGATGCCGTCGACGACCCCGGTCCTTGCGGTCGGGATCCTGTTGGACGAACTGATCGGCGCGCAGACGACGAGGTACCGCATGAGCGACGGCACCACCTGGGAGCGCGCGAATGACGCGTTCCACGTGCTCTATCACCAGCCCTCCGGATCGACGCTCTTTCTGGCATCGGTGGACAGCGCGGGTCCCTTCGTCATGCTCATCGGCGGGCAGGACGGCCTGCCGGCCGAGTGCCGCCATGTGCTGGGATACGGCGGGCGGGATCTCGATGGCGCAATCGACGTGCACCTCGTCAACGCCGAGCACGACGTCGTGCTCGCGAAGGCGCCGTCGTTCGGCGCGTCCGCCATCCCGTCGGCCGGCGTGTATCCGGAGACCGTGCGCTTCTGTCTCGACGACGACGCGCGCGTGGAGCGCGCGATCTCCATCCTGCGGCCGACGCCGACGAAGTGACCGGACGCGCCGCCACCGGCCGCGGACGCAGGAGAAGGGGGCACCAGGGGCCCCGGCACGGCGACCGCCGCCGCTGGGCAACCGGTGCCGGCGCCTCCTCGACCCCGAGCGCGTGGCGATCCTCTGGAGGATGTGGACACAGGTCATCCTGGCGTTGCAGGAACCCGACACCCTGGCAAGCGGCTCGACCGCGCTATGGCGGCTCACGCCGACGTCGACCGCTGCGCCGCTGTCAGGGGGAGAACGCCCACGTGCTCCGAACTGGCCCGTCGCTCTTGGGATCCTGTGCGGTGTGGTGCGGTCCTCGGGGGCGCCTGTAGGCCATTGCGGCGTGCCAGCCGATGCGCGTCTGCCGGACGCACTTCTGGGCGAGAATGAACTTCAGCCCAAACGGTACGTACTACTGGACGGGCGGTCATGGCTGAGTCCCCCAATTGGCCCATCGCCGGCTTCGGCGACACGCCGGTGGAGCATGAGGTGTCGGATCGATGTGGAATCGGGGACTCTCCAACCGATTTCGGTGGTTCGCCATCGGACTCGCTGCGGTGCTTGTACTCGCCCTGCTGTACCTGTGGGTCATGAGCACCCAATTGCGTCCTCTTCTGTAGTCCAGCCCGGCGGGCATGCCCCATCGTCCGAATTGTCGTCCGCTGGCAACTGCTATCGCGCCAATGGGCGCAGCATTCGTGCGAGAACGATCCTGCGTGGCTGTCGAAGGTCAACCCACAGTCTCGAACCCGCTCATTTCCACGGTTGCTCCGGTTGATCCGCCTCGTTCCCATGAGGAACGGCAGCGCCCACCAGGCCACACCGAAGATCAGGTCCCCTGAGACGACAGAGACGACGTCGGTGACAACGACCAGGCGGGAACGCGCGAAGACCTCGGGAAGCGGCCGCTGGGCGGCGTGACAACGCATGCAAGGACGTCGGGCGTGGCGGCCCAGAGGAGCGCCGCCACGGCGATGGCCACGGCAGATCACCGGGCACAGCTCCACCGGGTCGCCCGGGTCGCCCGGCTGGGGCGCATCCGGCTGCTCCGTCTCGCTGCCCCCGGACCCTGCGCTACCATAGGCGCCCGGGCCGCTCGCGTCGCTCTGTCCGTGCCCCGCAGGGCCATGCCCGTCCGCCCATCGATCGCAGCAGGAGGACCCGTGGCCAGGGAGGGTTTCGTCA